>JBIOZN010000025.1:0-9590 GCA_044871175.1 Acidimicrobiales bacterium
TGGTCGCCGCACGGGTCACGGCCAGCCGCGGACGAGTCAGGCGTGGGCCGACTGGCGGCGCCGGTACGAGCGCATCTTCTCCCGGCTGCCGCACACGGCCATGTCGCACCACGTCGCCGAGCCATTACGCGAGTGGTCGTAGAACGCCCACTGGCAGGTGCCGGCCCGGCACGCCTTGAGCCGGGACCACGACCCGTCGGCCATGGCGCCGTGCACGATCGCCAGCAGGCGCCCGAGCGCACCGTCGATGCCCGCCGCGCCCGGGACGAGCTGGGCGTTTCCTCCCTCGAAGCGCAGGGTGAACCGGGCCCGAGCGGCGGCGGCCTCGAGCACGTCGGTCGGCTCGCCCGCGCCGGTCGCCTCGCCGTTGTTCCGCAGCAGCAGCTCGCGCACGGCCTCGCGCACGGCGAGCGCCCGTTGCAGGTCGGTCCGGCTGGGGCGGCCAGCGTCGGGAAGCAGCCCGTGGGCGTGCAGCCACGCCGCCAGCGCGCCGGGCGAGCTCATCTCCTCGACGCCGTCTTCGCGGTCGACGGTGTTCACGAACGTCCGCACGACCTCGAGGCCGCCCGGTGCGGGGGGACGCGTCCCGCTCATCCCTCCTCACGTTACTGCTGCTCACGCTTGACTGGTAACGGTAACCTCCATTAGAGTGACACTGGTAACGAAGGGAGGCACCGATGCTGCGCTACAGCGTGTTCGGGTCCGACATGCTCCGCCTCGTCGACGACGACCACCGCCGGCAGCGAGCGACCATCGCCGGCGAGCGGGAGGTACGCCGCAGTCGGCGCGCCCGGCGGCGGGCCGTCCGGTCCGGCCGACGGGAGCACTTCGGAGGGGCGTGATGGCCAGCCGCCTCACCGAGATCGCCGTCGACTCTCACGACCCCCACCGCCTGGCCCGGTTCTGGGCCGACGTCCTGGGCTACCGCGTCATTTCGGAGGACGACGACGGGGTCAGCATCGGCACCGGCGACGGCACGACGCCCGACCTCGTGTTCGTCGTGGTGCCCGAGGGCAAGACGGTGAAGAACCGCATCCACCTCGACGTGAACGCCACCGATCGCGACCAGGCGGCCGAGGTCGAGCGCCTCCTCGCGCTAGGGGCCCGCCCCGCCGACGTCGGCCAGGGCGAGCAGACCTGGGTCGTGCTCGCCGACCCGGAAGGCAACGAGTTCTGCGTGTTGCACCGCACCGTGCCCGCTCATCCCGAGCCGGTGCCGCCCGCCTGACGAGCTCAGGGCTCTCGCGGACAGGGCGACGCGGCCGCCACTGGAGAGCGCCGCCGCTCGAGTTCACGTCACCGGCCCACGCACTCGGCGACACAGGCATCACGGCGACGAGGCGGCACCTTCCCGGCAAGCCCTCATGTCTCGGTGATGGTGATCGACTCGAGAACGATCGGCTCGAGCGTGGGCACCCCGTTCTGGGCGTTCGGGTCGGCGGCCGCCTCCATCGCCGCCACGGTCGTGTCGTAGCCCTCCGAGACCTTGCCCACGATGGAGTAGCTGGCCGTGAGCCCGGGGTCGGGGCCGACCACGATGAAGAACTGCCCGCCGGTGGAGTTCGGCTGCCCCGTGTTGGCCATGGCCACCACGCCCTCGGTGTACGCGCCGGCGTCGGCCGGCGGTTCCTGGGCGATCGAGAAGCCGGGGTAGGTGCCGGCACCCGTGCCGGCGGGGTCGCCGCACTGCACGGCGAAGTCGGCGATGATCCGGTGGCAGAGGGTGCCGTCGTAGTAGTGGTAGCGCGCCAGGGCCACGAAGGTGTTGACCGCGTTGGGCGACGTGGTCGGATCGACGGCGATCGTGAACGCGCCCTTGTTGGTGGTGACGGCGGCCGTGTAGGTCTTGGCCGGGTCGATGCAGGTGGGCGGAGCCTGCTCGAAGGTGATGGTGCGGGGCGACGACCCGTCGGCTGCCGGGCACGGTGTGGCGCCGGTGATGGCCTGGCCCGGCACCGTCGAGGGCGTGAACACGCTTGTGGCTGTGCTGGTGTCGCCGGTGGTGGCCTCGTCGTTGTCGTCCCCCCCGCTGAGGAGCGCGATGAGGGCGCCGACGGCGAAGACCAGCACAACCGGGATGGCGATGAGGATCGCTCGCCGCTTGGTCTTGCTCCGCTGCTGGGCCTTCTGCAACTCCAAGAGGCGCTGTTGGCGGTTCACCCTCTGGCGCTCGCGTTTGGCCGTGCCCACGACCGAGGGACGTTACCGTCGGCCCTCCCGAGGCCGGTCGCGGCCGGGCCGCCGTTAGCATCGTTTCCCCGTGGCCCTGATCGTGCAGAAGTACGGCGGCACGTCGGTGGCCGATCCCGACCGCATGCGAGCGGTGGCCGAACAGGTCGCCTACACCCGGCGCCAGGGGCACGAGCTGGTCGTGGTGGTGTCGGCCATGGGCAAGACCACCGACAACCTGATCGCCCTCGCCGCCCAGGTGTCGCGCTCGCAGCCCGGGCGGGAGATGGACATGTTGCTCACGACGGGCGAGCGCCAGTCGATGGCCCTGCTGTGCATGGCCCTGGCCGACCTGGGCATCGAGGCCAAGAGCTTCACCGGCAGCCAGGTGGGCATCATCACCGACACCACCCACGGGCGGGCCAAGATCCTGGAGGTCAAGGGCGACCGGGTGCGGGAGGCCCTGGGCCGAGGCCAGGTCGCGGTCGTGGCCGGCTTCCAGGGCATCTCCACCGACAAGGAGATCACCACCCTTGGGCGCGGCGGGTCCGACACCACGGCCGTCGCCCTGGCCGCCGCCCTGTCGGCCGCCAGCTGCGAGATCTACACCGACGTCACCGGGGTGTTCTCGGCCGACCCCCGCATCGTGCCCACCGCCCGCAAGCTGGCGCGCGTCTCCTACGAGGAGATGCTGGAGATGGCGGCCACCGGCGGGCGCGTTCTGGCGCTGCGCTCGGTGGAGTTCGCGCGCAACCACCACGTCCCGCTCCACGTGCGCTCGAGCTTCACCTGGGAGCCGGGCACCTGGGTCACCGAGGAGGACCGCACCATGGAGGACCCGATCATCTCCGGTGTCACCCACGACGTGTCCGAGGCCAAGGTCACGGTGCGGTCGGTGCCCGACCGGCCCGGCGTGTCGGCGGCGCTGTTCGAGCCGCTGGCCGACGCCCACGTCAACGTCGACATGATCGTGCAGAACACGTCCAAGGACGGGCTCACCGACATCTCCTTCACCATGCCCAAGACCGACATGGCGGTGGCCGAGCAGATCGTCGCCGACGTAGCCGACAAGATCGGGGCGGGCGAGGCCGTCCACGACGCCGACATCGCCAAGGTCAGCCTGGTGGGCGCGGGCATGAAGACCTCGCCCGGGATCGCCGCCAAGATGTTCCGGGTGCTGGCCGACGCCGACATCAACATCCAGATGATCTCGACGTCGACCATTCGCATCTCCTGCGTGATCGATGTGGGCGACATGGAGGTGGCGGTGCGGCGCCTGCACACCGCCTTCGGCCTCGACGGCGACGCCTACCGGGGCCCCTTGCCCGAACGCCACTAGCTCCGTACCGGGCGTCGGCGGTCAGATCCGTTCGAGCTCGGCCCCGTCGAACAGCGGCTCGACGTCCAGGTCGGCGGCGTCGGCGGCCAGCTCGTCGTCGCTCGGGGCCGGCGCGCCGGCGGCGGCCTGGGCGGCGGCCAGGACGGGGCGCAGCAGCCGGGCGTCGGACGAGGAGTTGAGGAACAGACGGGGCTGGGCCAGCACGAACCGCACCGCCCGTTCCATGGCCGGCCCCTCGGGCAGCGGCTCGTACCAGGCGAACCGGGGGCCGTCGCCCTCGCGCCAGCGGCGCCGAGCCACCGCCTTGATCGTCTGCACGGCCACGTCCCGCTCGGCACACACGGCGAGGAGGGCCTCGACGTCGGCCCGGTAGCCGTGGTTGCCCAGCATCGAGTGGTTGTAGGGGAAGAGGACAGAGTCGAAGTCGAAGCGCTCGAGGCTGCGCAGATGCATCCCGGCGATGCGGGCGCCGTGCCCGGTGACGCCGACGAAGCGCACGAGCCCCTCGTCCCGGGCGCGAGCCAGCGCGGCCACCGCGCCGCCCCGTCCGTGGGCCACCTCCCACTCGTCGTCCTCGACCAGGTTGTGGAGCTGGATGAGGTCGACCCGGTCGACGCCGAGGCGGTCGAGCGAGCGCTCCAGGCTGGCCCGGGCGGCATCGCCGGTGCGCTCGCCGGTCTTGGTGGCCAGGAAGAACCGGCCGGGATGCCCGGCCAGCCACGGCGCCAGCCGCAGCTCGCTGTCGCCGTAGGCGGCGGCCGTGTCGAGGTGGTTGACGCCGAACTCGAACAGCACGTCGAGCACGGCGTCGGCCCGCTCCTGGCTCATCCGCCACAGGGCGGCCGCCCCGAAGATCACCCGGCTGCTCTGGTGGCCGGTGCGCCCGAACGGTGCTCGCTCGATCATCACCGCACGCTAGTAGCGTCGTCCGCTTTGGACGCAGGGGGTGCGGTAGTGGAGGTCGAAGGGCTGTGCGAGGACCGGTTCGCCGCCGTGCGGGACGCGTTCGGCGCCCTGTTCGCATCGGGCACCGACGTGGGCGCGTCGGTGGCGGTGACCCTGGACGGCGAGCCGGTGGTGGACCTGTGGGGCGGCCACCTCGACGTGGAGCGCACCCGGCCCTGGGCCAAGGACACGATCATCAACGTCTACTCCACCACCAAGACGATGAGCGCGCTGTCGGCCCTTGTGCTGGCCGACCGGGGCGAGCTCGACCTCGACGCTCCCGTCGCCCGCTACTGGCCGGGGTTCGAGGTCGAGGGCAAAGACGGCGTGCTCGTGCGCCACGTCATGGGCCACACCGCCGGGTTGGCGGGCTGGGACGAGAAGCTCCGGCCCGAAGACCTCTACGACTGGGACAAGTGCACCCGCCTGCTCGCCCGCCAGGCACCGTGGTGGGAGCCGGGCACCCGCTCGGGCTACCACGGCCTCACCCAGGGCTACCTGATCGGCGAGCTCGTCCGGCGCGTCACCGGCCAGACCGTGGGTGCGTTCTTCGCGGCCGAGATCGCCGGTCCCCTCGGCGCCGACTTCCACATCGGCCTCGCTCCCGAACACGACGAACGGGTGGCACCGGTGATGCCCGCGCCGGTGATCGCGTCCGGCGGCGCCGGGGGGACGCTCGACCGCACCACCATCCCCTTCCGGTCCTTCTCCAACCCGACCATCCGCGCCGAGCAATCCTCGACGGAGGCGTGGCGGCGGGCCGAGATCCCCGCGGCCGGCGGCCACGGCAACGCCCGCTCGGTCGTGGCCGTGCAGTCCGTCGTGGCCGCGGGTGGCGAGGCGGGCGGTGTGCGCTTGCTCTCGCCCGCCACCTGCGAGCGCATCCTCGACGTGCAGGCGGCCGGGCGTGACCTCGTGCTCGGCTTCGGGGTGACGTTCGGGATGGGCTACGGCTTGAACTCGCCCAGGGCCCCCATCGCGCCCAATCCCCGGGTGTGCTACTGGGGCGGATGGGGAGGCTCGCTGGTGGTGTGCGACCTCGACCTGGGGATGTGCCTGGGCTACGTCATGAACCGTATGGGCGAGGGCACGGTGGGCGACGATCGCGCCCACAGCCTGCTGCGCGCCGCCTACGCGTCCCTCACGTGATCCCTTCGGTGCGCAGCGCTTCCTCCAGCGCCGGGGTCTCGGCGGCGATGGTGGTGCTGTCGCCGTGGCCGGTGTGCACCACCGTCTCGGGCGGCAGGGCCAGCAGCCGGTCCCGGATCGAGCGCAGGATGGTGGGCCGGTCGCTGTAGCTGCGCCCCGTGGCCCCCGGCCCGCCGCAGAACAGCGTGTCGCCGCTGAACACCATGGCCCCGTCGGCGTCGTGGAACGAGCAGCAGCCGGGCGAATGGCCCGGCGTGTGCACCACGCCCAGCGTCACGCCACCGGCGCGGTGGACGTCGCCGTCGGCCAGCTCCCGGTCGGGCCGGCGGTCGGGGTAGACGGCCGACCACAGCATGGCGTCGCGCGGGTGCAGGAAGATCGGCGCGTCCACCGCGTCCTGCAGGGCGGCGGCGGCGTTGATGTGGTCGTTGTGGCCGTGGGTGAGCAGGATCGCCCGCACGCGCCGGCCGTGCACCGCCGCCACGATGGGGGCGGCGTCGTGGGCGGCGTCGATCACCACGATCTCTCGGTCGTCGCCCACCAGCCAGATGTTGTTGGTGACGTCGAAGTCCTGCCCGTCCAGGGAGAAGACGCCGTCGGTGGTGACGAGCTCGATCACTGGGGGAGGACGACGACGCTGCGGAGCACCTCGCCTCGTTCCATCTTGTGGAACGCCTCCTCGACCTCGTCGAGGGCGATGGTCTCGGACACGAACCGGTCGAGGTCGAGGCGCCCCTGCAGGTACAGGTCGATCAGCATCGGGAAATCGCGGGTGGGTAGGCAGTCGCCGTACCACGACGACTTGAGCGCCCCGCCGCGACCGAACACCTCGATCATGGGGAGCTCGAGGGTGACCGTCGGGTCGGGCACCCCGACGAGCACGACCGTTCCCGCCAGGTCGCGGGCCTCGAAGGCCTGGCGGTACACCTCGGGCCGACCCACGGCCTCGATGGCGACGTCGACGCCGTACCCGTCGGTGAGCTCCTTGATGGCCGCCACGGGATCGGTCGACCTGGAGTTCACAGTGTGGGTGGCGCCGAAGTCGCGCGCCCACTGCAGCTTGCGGTCGTCGATGTCGACGGCGATGATGCGCCGGGCCCCGGCCAGGAGACTGCCGGCGATGGCGGCGTCACCCACCCCGCCGCAGCCGAACACCGCCACCGAGTCGCCCCGCGTGACCCCGCCCGTGTTGAGGGCGGCGCCGAGGCCGGCCATGACACCGCAGCCGAGCAGGCCGGCGGCCGTGGGAGGCGCGGCGGGATCGACCTTGGTGGCCTGGCCGGCGTGCACCAGGGTCTTGGCGGCGAAGGCGCCGATGCCCAGGGCGGGGGCCAAGGCCGTGCCGTCGGCCAGCGTCATCTTCTGGGCGGCGTTGTGGGTGGCGAAGCAGTACCAGGGCCGGCCCCGCCGGCACGCCCGGCACTGGCCGCACACCGCCCGCCAGTTGAGGATCACGTAGTCGCCCGGGGCCAGGTCGGTGACCCCCTCGCCCACGGTGTCGACCAGGCCGGCGGCCTCGTGGCCGAGCAGGAAGGGGAAGTCGTCGTTGATGGCGCCTTCCCGATAGTGCAGGTCGGTGTGGCACACCCCGCAGGCCTGCACGGCCACCACCACTTCGCCCGGCCCCGGGTCGGGTATCACCACCGTCTCGACGCGCACCGGGTCGCCCTTGCCCGGCGCGACGACCCCTCGCACTTCTTGTGCCACGCCGGGGACGCTACTGCCGCGCGGGAACTCGACCGGGCCGGACGAGGGGCCCCCGGTACGCTCGCCCCCCATGCGCGTGGGGATCGTCGGAGCCACCGGTCAGGTCGGGGGCGTCATGCGCCGGCTGCTCGCCGAGCGGGCCTTCCCGGCCGAGCAGGTGCGGTTCTTCGCCTCGGCCCGCTCGGCCGGCACCTCCCTGCCGTGGGCTGACGGTGAGGTCGAGGTCGAGGATGCGGCCACCGCCGACTACGGCGGCCTCGACCTCGCCCTGTTCTCGGCCGGCGCGTCCACGTCCCGGACCCTGGCCCCCCGGGTGGCCGCCGCGGGCGCGGTGGTGGTCGACAACTCCTCGGCCTGGCGGATGGACCCGGACGTGCCGCTGGTGGTGCCCGAGGTGAACGGCGACGCCCTGGCCAGCATCCCCAAGGGCATCGTCGCCAACCCCAACTGCACCACCATGGTGGCCATGCCCGTGCTGAAGCCGCTGCACGACGAGGCCCGGTTGGTGGCGCTGGTGGCCTCCACGTACCAGGCGGTGTCGGGCGCCGGTCTGGCCGGGGTGGCCGAGCTCGACGAGCAGGCCCGCAAGGTGGTGGACGGTGCCGCCGGCCTCACCCACGACGGGCGGGCGGTCGACTTCCCGGCGCCGGCCAAGTTCGCCGCTCCCGTCGCCTTCAACGTGCTGCCCCTCGCCGGCAAGGTGATGGACGACGGCAGCGACGAGACCGACGAGGAGCAGAAGCTCCGCCACGAGACCCGCAAGATCCTCGACATCCCCGACCTGGCCGTGTCGGGCACCTGCGTCCGGGTGCCCGTCTACACGGGGCACTCGCTGTCACTCAACGCCCAGTTCGCCCGGCCGATCACGCCCGGGCGGGCTCGCGAGCTCCTGGCCGCCGCGCCCGGCGTCGCCCTGGTCGACGTGCCCACGCCGCTGATGGCGGCGGGCGCCGACCCGAGCTACGTGGGGCGCATCCGCCGTGATCCCACCGTGCCCCACGGGCTGGCGCTGTTCGTGTCGGGCGACAACCTGCGCAAGGGCGCCGCCCTCAACGCCATCCAGATCGCCGAGGCCCTCGCCGCCCGCTGACCCCGGCGCTCACCGGTGCGCCTGCGTGACGGTTGTCGTGAGGGGGTCACGACAAGCGTCACGCAAGCGGGCCGGTGGGGGTCGCGGGGTGGCGGCGATGCCCCGGGCGCGGTCACGCTCGCCGTAGATGCGGGCCATGCGCGGCTGCAGCTCGCCCAGCTCCACCGCCGCACCCTAGGAGGCAGTCTGGGGCCATGAGCTCCTGGAACGACGTCGCCGCCGCCGCCCCCGACCTGGCCGCTGCGGTCAAGGGCCGGTTCGACGCCCACAAGCACCACCTGCTGGCCACGCTGCGCCGGGACGGGTCGCCGCGCATCAGCGGCACCGAGACCAGTTTCGTCGGCGGCGAGCTGTGGCTGGGCAGCATGCTCGATGCCATGAAGGCGCGGGACCTGCAGCGTGACCCGCGCCTCGCCCTCCACGCCGCGCCGATCGACGTCGAGCTGGCCGAGGGTGACGCCAAGCTGGCGGGCCGCGCCGTTGAGGTCACCGACGAGGCCGAGAAGGCCGCCGTCATGGCGGCGTCGGCGGCCAGCGGCCAGGATCACGAGCCGCCGGCGGCCTTCCACCTCTTCCGCGTCGACGTCACCGAGGTGGTGCTGGTGCGGGTCCAGGGCGACGAGCTCGTGATCGACACCTGGCACGAAGGCCACGAACCTCGCCGCGTCACCCGTCGGTGAGGCGGGCGAGGCCTACCAGCGGGCGTCGGGGTCGTAGCCGAAGACGGTGAGCAGCTGCTCGTGGGCCGAGGCGAAGTCGGGATGGCGCGTCCCCGTACGCGCCCCCGTGACAGGAAGGGGGCTCGGCTCGGTGGGGGCGGCCAGCCCGGCCGTCTCGATCACCTCGACGGCGGCGCCCCGAAACGAGGGCACCAGGTCGTGCGCCTCGGCCGCCGTGACCCGGTACTCCACCGCGTCACGCTCCCCCTCGAGAGGCTCGAACAGCGCCAGCGCCAGCGGCCACAGCTCGTCGAGCGCCGTCTGCAGCCGTTGCCGGGCTTCTTCGGTGCCGTGGCCCAGGCGCACCACCAGGTCGACGGCGTGGCGGCGGTGGTAACGCTCCTCGGCGAGGGCCTTGGCGGCCAGGCCGCCCAGGCCGCGCACCGAGGACTCGGTGACCTGCTGCCAGCGGTGCTCCTCGGCCAGGTCGTACAACAGGTGGCGCATCAGGGCCCGCTCCCAGGGCTCGGGC
>JBIOZN010000026.1:0-2634 GCA_044871175.1 Acidimicrobiales bacterium
CGCCGCCCTGGCGGTGCTCGAAGGGCAGGGCTACGAACCGCGCCCTCACGGCAGTGAGGTCGTGCTGGCCAACTGTCCCTTTCACGCCCTGGCCGAGGAACAGCGCGACCTGGTGTGCGGCATGAACCACGACCTGTTGTGCGGAGTGGCCGACGCGGTCGGCGACGACGTGCTGTCGGCGCGGCTGGAGCCGTCGGAGGGCAACTGCTGCGTGCGCCTGCAAGCCAACCGACGAGCGGCGAAGGAGCGGTAGTGGACTGGGCGGGCTGGGCCATCTTCGGGCTGGTCGCCACCACCGGATTGACCGCGGTGATGATCGCCGCCCAGCTCGCCGGGCGCACCCGGCTCGACCTGCCGTTGATGCTCGGCACGATCACGACCGAAGACCCCGACCGGGCCCGGGTCGCCGGCTTCGCGATCCACCTCGGCATCGGCGAGTGCTTCGCCTTCTTCTACGCGGCCGGCTTCGCCGCCCTCGACCGTTCCGAGTGGTGGCTCGGCGCACTCTTCGGCCTCGCCCACGCCGCGATCGCGCTGACGGTGCTCGTCCCCCTGCTGCAAGGAGTGCATCCGCGCATGGCGAGCGAGCGGGCCGGTCCCGCCTCGACCGCCGTGCTCGAACCACCGGGTCTGTTCGCCCTCAACTACGGCGCGGCGACCCCGCTCGTCGCGACGGGCGCCCACGTCGTGTACGGCGCGGTGCTCGGGCTGTTCCTCGGGAGCGCCTGACCATGCCCCGCCCCCGGGTCGCGATCGGCGACTACGGCGTGATCGGTGACACCCGTTCGGCCGCGCTGGTGGCGCCCGATGGCTCGATCGACTGGTGGTGCGTCCCGCGCTTTGACGACCCGCCAGTGTTCGGCCGCCTCGTCGGTGGCGACGACGCCGGCTGGTTCTCGGTCCATCCCGCCGAAGACGTGGGCGCGGTGCGCCGCGCCTATCGACCGGACACTGTGACGCTGACCACCACGTGGGTGCTCGAAGGGGGCGAGCTCGAGCTCGCCGACAGCCTCGTCGCCGAGGTCGAAGGACGGTTCCTGCCCGGCACCGTGCTGGTGCGCCGACTCACGGCCAAGGGACGACCGGTGCCCGCCCGGCTCCACCTCTCGCCCCGATTCGGGTACGACCGCCGGCGCGCCACCCGCACCGGCGCGCGGGCGGGCGCCCTGGTCTGCGAGCACGACGACCTCGCCATCGCCCTCACCTCCGACGGCCCCACCATCGAGACGGACCGGCCCGTCGACTTCGAGGTGCAGCCGGGCGAGCCGGTGACGATCTCGCTCACCGTGGCCCGGCGGAGCCCCCTGATCGTCGTGCCGCCGGCGTTGGCCGCCGTACAAGCCGGACGCGATGAGGCTGGCTGGCGCGCCTGGGCCGACGGCATCGAGGTCGCCAACCACCGCGACGTGGTGGTCCGCAGCCTCCTGACGCTGCAGCTCCTGACCTACTCGCCCTCCGGCGCGCCGGTCGCCGCCCCCACGACCTCATTGCCGGAACGGATCGGCGGTGGCCGCAACTGGGACTACCGCTACGCCTGGCCACGCGACGCCAGCATCGGCATCGCCGCCTTCCTCGCCGCCGGCAAGCCCAGCGAGGCCCGCGCCTTCCTCGCCTGGCTCCTCCACGCCAGCCGCCTGGCCCGACCCCGCCTCCCTGTCCTGTTCACCCTCGACGGGCGCGCCGGGCCACCGGAAGTCGAGCTCGAGGGGTGGCCGGGCTACGCCCACAGCCGCCCCGTCCGAATCGGCAACGGTGCCGCCCGCCAGCACCAGCTCGATGGCTACGGCTGGGTGGTCGACGCCGCGTGGCTGCTCACCGACGCTGGCCACGGCCTGTACGGCGAGACATGGCGGGCGGTCGCCGGCTTCGCCGACCAGGTCGCCGCCACCTGGACCGAACCCGACGCCGGCATCTGGGAGAAACGGGCCGCACCCGCCCATCACGTCCACTCCAAGCTCATGGCCTGGCTGGCCCTCGACCGCGCGCTTCGCATCGCGACCGCCCGCGGCGACCGGCGCAGGCGCCGCCAGCAGCGATGGACCACCGCCCGCGATGCCCTCACCCACGACCTCCGCACCCGAGGGTTCGACCCCGCCCAGCAGGCCTACACCGGCGCCTACGACTCGGCCGAACTCGACGCCGCGGTGCTGGTCCTCCCCCTGGTCGGCCTGGAACCGCTGTCGAGCCCCCGCGTCGTGGGCACCGTCGACGCCATCCGCCGCCACCTCAGCGCCGGCGGGCCGCTCCTGTACCGCTACCCACCTGGCAGCGATGGCCTCCCCGAGGCGGAAGGCGCCTTCCTGCCCTGCTCGTTCTGGCTCGTCCAAGCCCTGGCCTTCACCGGTCGCCCCGAACAAGCCGCCGCGCTGCTGGACGAGCTCCTCCCCCTCGGCGGCCCGCTCGGCCTCTACGCCGAGGAGATGGACCCCGCGACCGGCGAACACCTCGGCAACTACCCCCAAGCCCTCACCCACGCCGCCCTCGTCCAAGCCGTGCTCGCCCTCGACACCACCACGACCGGCGCCACCCCAGAGGCAAGGCCGACGTGCTGAGAGCCACGGAGCTGGCCGGCTTCGTCGGTGCCGCGTTGGCCGGCGCGGCCTACGTCCCGCAGATCTGGCACCTGATCAGGGC
>JBIOZN010000027.1:0-5103 GCA_044871175.1 Acidimicrobiales bacterium
ACTCGACGATCCGGCCCTCGACGACCGCACCTTCGCCCTGAAGCTCGCCTTCTGCGCCGAGTTGCCCCCCGAGCGGCGGCTCCAGCTGTTCGAGCGTCGGCGCGCCCAGCTCGCGCAGATGCTCACCGACCTGACCGCCCGCGCCACGCCTGCCCGGCGCCGCCGTGGCGAGGCCTTCGACCGCTACCTCCGCTCGCTCCGCGAGCACGACACCGCCAGCCTCCAGCACGACATCGCCTGGTTGGACGGCCTCATCGCCGACGAGCGCGCCCGGCTCGCGGCCGACGACGAGCCGACCGGCCAGGCCCGAAAGGACAGCTCCCCATGACCATCCGCCTCGCCATCGCCGGCGTCGGCAACTGCGCCAGCTCCCTGGTGCAGGGCCTCACGTACTACCGCGACGCCGACCCCGCCGACGAGGTCCCGGGTCTCATGCACGTCGTCCTCGGCGGCTACCACATCCGCGACATCGAGGTGGTGGCCACCTTCGACGTGGACGCCGCCAAGGTCGGCCTCGACGTGGCCAAGGCCATCCGCGCCGGTCGCAACAACACGATCAAGTTCGCCGACGTGGCCGAGCTCGGTGTCCCCGTGCTTCGTGGCCCCACCCTGGACGGGTTGGGCAAGTACTACCGCCAAGTGGTGGAGGAGTCGCCCGCCCCCGCCGTGGACGTGGCCCAGGTCCTGCGCGACACCGGAGCCGACGTCCTCGTCAGCTACCTGCCGGTGGGCTCCGAACAGGCGCAGAAGCAGTACGCCCAGGCGTGCCTCGACGCCGGCGTCGCCTTCGTCAACGCCATCCCGGTGTTCATCGCCTCCGACCCCGAGTGGGCCGACAAGTTCTCCGCCGCCGGCGTGCCCATCGTCGGCGACGACATCAAGAGCCAGGTGGGGGCCACCATCGTGCACCGCCTGCTGGCCCGCCTGTTCGAGGACCGCGGCATGGTGCTCGACCGCACCTACCAGCTGAACGTCGGCGGCAACATGGACTTCATGAACATGCTCGAGCGCGAGCGGCTCGAGTCGAAGAAGATCTCAAAGACCCAGTCGGTCACCAGCCAGCTCGACAATGGGATCGCGGCCGACGACGTCCACATCGGCCCGTCCGACCACGTGGCCTGGCTGGAGGACCGCAAGTGGGCCTACATCCGGCTCGAGGGCCGCAACTTCGGTGACGCCCCGCTCAACGTCGAGCTGAAGCTGGAGGTGTGGGACTCCCCCAACTCCGCCGGCGTCATCATCGACGCCCTGCGCTGCGCCAAGGTGGCCAAGGACCGGGGCATCGGCGGCCCCCTGCTCGGCCCGTCGGCGTACTTCATGAAGTCACCCCCCGTGCAGTACCGCGACGAGGAGGCGCGCCAGATGGTGGAGGCGTTCAACCGGGGCGCTTGACCCGGCGCTCGCGCCCGTTCTCGGCGCGATTTCCGCCATATGTGGCGGGATTCGCGCCGAGACTTTCGCGACCGGCGTCCAGGCGTCAGGCGCTCGAGCGGGCCGCCCACCAGGCGTCGAGGCGCCGGCCCGCGTCGTCCTTGCCCAGGGGCCCCTCGTCGAGGCGCAGCTCGAGCAGGTAGTCGAGGGCCTCGCCCACCGCCCGGCCGGGGCCGATCCCGAGCCGAGCCATGACCTCGTTGCCGTCCAAGTCGGGTCGCAGCGCGGCCAGTTCCTCGGCCGCCGCCAGCTCGGCGATGCGCCGCTCGAGCTCGTCCATGCGCTGGGACAGGCTGAAGGCCCGGCGCTCGTTCCGCGTGGTGCAGTCGCACCGGGTCAGCACGTTGAGCTCGGCCAACCGCGTGCCGGCGTCGCGCACGTACCGGCGCACGGCCGAGTCGGTCCATCCCATTCCGTAGGTGTGGAACCGCAGGTGGAGCTCGACCAGTTCGCTGACGGCGTCGACGTCGGCCGCCGGGTAGCGCAGGGCCTGCATCCGCTCCCGCGTCATGCGGGCCCCCACTACCTCGTGGTGATGGAACGTCACGCCCCGCCCGGCCCGGAACGAGCGGGTCTTGGGCTTGCCGATGTCGTGGAACAGCGCCGCCAGCCGGGTGACGCGGAAGTCGAACTGTGGCCCCGCCGGCGACGGCGGGCGGACGTTCTCGACCACGGCGATGGTGTGGGCAAGCACGTCCTTGTGCCGGTGGATGGGGTCCTGCTCGAGCCGCAGGGCGGGCAACTCCGGCAGGAACTCCTCGGCCAGGCCGGTGTCGACCAGGAACCACAGGCCGGGGCCGGGGTGATCGACGACGATGAGCTTGTCGAGCTCGTCCCGGATCCGCTCGGGGGAGACGATGTCGAGCCGGTGGCGCTCGGCGCGCACCGCCGCCCCGACGTCGTCGTCGGGCACGAGCCCGTAGCCGGCCAGGAACCGGGCGGCGCGCAGCATCCGCAGCGGGTCGTCGCGGAAGCTGATCTCCGGCGTGAGCGGGGTGCGCAGGCGCCGGGCGAGGAGGTCGGTGGCACCGTCGAAGGGGTCGATGAGCTCGGGCGCGGGCAGGCGCAACGCCATCGCGTTCACGGTGAAATCGCGCCGGGACAGATCGGCCTCGACGGCGTCGGTGAAGATGACCACGGGCTTGCGCGACTCGGGCATGTACGCCTCGGCCCGATGCGTCGTGATCTCGTACGTGCGCTCCTGGCGGCGCGCCCCGATGGTGCCGAAGCGCTCGCCTTGAGTCCACACGGCGTCGGCCCAGCCGGCCAGGATCGCCTTGGTGTCGTCGGGCCGGGCGTCGGTGGTGAGGTCGAGGTCACCGCCGAGGGGCCGGTCGAGCAGCAGGTCACGGATGACCCCTCCGACCAGGTAGAGCCGGTGCCCGCCGCGCTCGAACCGCTCCGCCAGGGGGCGGAGCTCGTCGATCACGGGGGCGAAGCGGTCCGGGACCATCGGCGTCAGGCTACGGAGCGGAGGGTGGAGGCGGCGATGGGCTTAACGCCGGCGGACTCAGAGCAGGCCCATCGCCTGCCACTGGGTGCGTGCCGCCGCCACCACCGGGCGCCCGGTGCCGCCCGACGTGGGCGGCTCGGGATGATGGCGCTGCCCGGCCAGGGCGGCGACGGCGGCGCCGGCGGAATCGGCCAGGCCCTGCAGGTCGTAGCCGCCCTCGAGCACGACCAGCCGGCGCCCCCGCGGCGCGTAGGCGCAGAGACGCGCCGTGAGGTCGGCGAAGTCACCCGCCGACAGTCCGAGCCCGGTGATCGGGTCACGCCGGTGCGCGTCGAAACCGGCCGAGATGATCAGCCACGTGGGTGCGAACGACTCGACCATCGTGTCGAGCACGTCGTCGACGGCCGCCAGGTAGGCGTCGCCGGTGGTGCCGCTGGGGAAGGGAAAGTTGACAGTGCAACCAGTACCGGCGCCGGTGCCGATCTGCGACAGCGACCCCGTGCCCGGGTACAGGGGCCACTCGTGGAAGCTGACGTACATCACCGATCCGTCGGCGTAGAACGCGTCCTGGGTGCCGTTGCCGTGGTGGGCGTCGTAGTCGACGATGAGCACCCGCTCACCACGAGCGGCCAGGTGGGCGGCGGCCACGGCGACGTTGTTGAGGATGCAGAACCCCATGGCCCGGTTCGCGGTGGCGTGATGGCCGGGGGGCCGCACCGCGCAGAAGGCGGCGTCGGCCTCGCCGCGATCGAGCGCCTCGATCGCGGTCGGCCCCGCTCCGGCGGCCAGGCGCGCGGCGTCCCACGTGGCCGAGTTGGCCGAGGTGTCGGCGTCGATGCGCCCGCCGCCCTTGGCGCAGAAGCGCTCGATGGCGTCGAGGTAGGCGGCCGGATGCACGCGCTGGAGCTCGTCGCGCGACGCCGGTCGGGGCTCGAGCGGGACGAGGGCGTCGTCGACCCCGGCTTCCTTGATGCCGGCCAGCACCGCCTCGAGCCGCGCCGGCCGCTCGGGATGGCCGTAGCCGGCGTCGTGGTCGAAGTACCGCGAATGCGTCGTGAGCAGGATCGTCACCGCCCTCCACGGTAGCGTCGAGCCCGCGTGGAGGCTCTCGAACCTGCCCCTCGCGGGCGAGTGGCGGCGGTGCTCGTCGCGGTGCTCGCGGTCCTGGTCGGGGTCACCCCTCCCCTCCAAGGGCGCGCAACGGCCCAACCGGCCACTGCCCCGGCGCCCGCCCAGACCGGCGAGGCCGTCACCGTCACGGTGCTCGACCAGAGCCGCTCCATCCCCCCCGAAGGCACGCTCAACCTGTCCCTGCGGCTCGACGGCCCCCGTCCCGACGGCAGCGAGCTGTTCGTCGAGGTGTACCCCCAGGTCGAGGGCGACGACGCCGCCTTCGATCGCGCCGCCGCCGGTGAGTTCACCACTAGCACCGTGGGGCCGGGCCCGGCCATCTACCCCCTGGACGCCGAGGACTTCCAACCCGACACCGGCGGGCGCCTCGACCTCGCCATCCCCACCTTCGTGGCGCGGGCCGACCAACGCATCGGCACCGTGCGCCTGGCGGTGGCCGGTGTGTACCCGATCCGCATCTCCGTGCGCGACGGCGACACCAACGCCACGCTGGGTCAGACCGTCACGTTCGTGGTGCGCCTGCCCGCCGAAGTCGAGGGTCCGTTGGCGACGGCCCTCATCGTGCCCCTCGAGGCCCCTCCGTCCACACCCGCCGACCCCAACGCCGCAACCGTCGTCGACGCCGCCGCCGTGTCCCGTTGGCAGGCCGTCCTGGGCGCGCTGGCGACTCGTCCCGACGTCCCCGTCAGCGTCGTTCCTCGCCCGGAGACCGTGGCCACGCTCGCCGGCGCAGCCACACCCAGCGA
The DNA here is from genome assembly GCA_044871175.1 of Acidimicrobiales bacterium. Classification (GTDB taxonomy): domain Bacteria; phylum Actinomycetota; class Acidimicrobiia; order Acidimicrobiales; family Ilumatobacteraceae; genus JBIOZN01. The sequence continues at coordinate 4,762 of JBIOZN010000027.1, forward strand.
GCAGGCGGTACGCACGGCGCTGGCCGCGCCCGTGGAGGACCGGCAGGTGCTGGCACCGCCCTACGTCGCCGTCGACGCCGCCGCCCTCGTCGGCCAGGGGCTGGCCGGCGAGCTCACCGACCAGCTGTCCCGGGGCGAAGAGGCGCTCGACGATCGGGTCGCGGTGCGCCCCGATCGGCGGACGTGGCTGGCCGACCCCGACCTCGATGCGCCCACGGCCCGCCACCTCGAGCAGTTGGCCGTGGACCAGTGGGTGGTGCCCGCCACCGCCCTGGCGCCGCTCGACCCGCAGGTGGCGGCGGTGAGCGGTGAGCCCAACCCGGGCACGAGCCACCGGGCGCG
>JBIOZN010000028.1:0-3113 GCA_044871175.1 Acidimicrobiales bacterium
TGTTGAGCTGGACGCGGTTGTTGCCGCTGATCTTGGCCAGCGCACCCCGGAGGCGATCGGCCTCGGAGCCACGGCGACCGATGACGATGCCGGGACGCGCCGTGTGCACGTCGATGCGCAGGCGGTCACGGGTGCGCTCAACCTCGATGCGGCTGATGGCGGCCTGGGGCAGCGTCCGCGTGATGAAGTCGCGGATCTTCCAGTCCTCGATCAGGTAGTCGACGTACTCGCGCTCGGAGAACCAGCGCGACTTCCAGTCGGTGGTGACCCCGAGGCGGAACCCGTAGGGGTTGACCTTCTGGCCCATCAGGAGCGCCCTTCTTCGTCGTCGTCGTCGGTGCCGGCGTCGCGGGTGTCGACGTCGGTGGCGTCGGCGTCGCTGGCCTCGAAATCGGTCTCGTCGCCCGTCTCGTCACCGGCCTCGGCGGCCTCGGCGCCTTGGTCGTCGCCCGTCGGCTGGCCGGCCGTTTCCTCGGCTTCCTCCACCATCGTCTCGGTGGGCTCGCCCACCTCGACGTCGTCCTCGACGTCGGCGGCCGCCTCGGGGACAGCGGCCTCGGTCTCTTCGGGGCCCTCCTCGGCCAGGCCCTCGGTCTCGTCGACCACGCCCTCGGCCTCGGCGGATGTCGTCGGCGCGGCGGCCGCCTCGCCGCGAGCGGCGGCGGCGCGCTGGCGACTGCGCGCCACGCGCTCACGACGAGCGGCCGCGGCCGTGCGCACCCGGCCGCGGGCCGGCGTGGGCCGGGCCTCCTCCCGGCGGCGCTTGGCCTCGAGCCGCTCTTCGGGCAGGCGGCTCACGATGACGGTGATGTGGCACGTGCGCTTGCGGATACGCCCGGCCCGGCCGCGGGCCCGGGGGCGGAAGCGCTTGAGCGTGGGGCCCTCGTCGGCGAAGCAGGCCGACACGTACAGCTCGTCCGGGGCCTGGTTGTCGTTGTGCTCGGCGTTGGCCACGGCCGAGGCGAGCGCCTTGCGGATGGTGATGGCCACGTCCCGGTCGGCGAAGCGGAGCACCTCGTCGGCCCGACCGACCTCGAGGCCGCGTATGAGGTCGAGCACGACGCGCGCCTTGGAGGCCGACGCGCGCACGTACTTCACCACCGCTCGCGTCCCCGTGCGCTCGCCGACGGCCGTGGCGCCCTCGTTGGTCTTGGGCCCCGTCATCGACGGCCCTTCACGTTCTTCTCCTGGCCGGCGTGGTACCGGAAGGTGCGGGTGGGCGAGAACTCGCCCAGCTTGTGGCCCACCATGGCCTCGGTGATGTAGACGGGCACGTGCTTGCGCCCGTCGTGCACGGCGATGGTGTGGCCGACCATGTCGGGGATGATCGTGCTGCGCCGGGACCAGGTGCGCACCACCCGCTTCTCGCCGGCGGCGTTGAGGGCGTCGACCTTCTTGAGCAGGTGGTCGTCGACGAAGGGGCCCTTCTTCAGGCTGCGGGGCATGGTTACCTCCGGCCGCGGCCGGTACGGCGGCGGCGGACGATGAGCTTCTGGGACGGCTTGTTGGTGTCGCGGGTGCGGCCCTCGGGCTTGCCCCACGGCGACACCGGGTGGCGCCCGCCCGAGCTCTTGCCCTCGCCGCCGCCGAGGGGATGATCGACGGGGTTCATGGCCACGCCCCGGGTCTGCGGGCGCACGCCCTTCCATCGGTTGCGACCGGCCTTGCCCAGCTTCACCAGCTCGGCCTCGGCGTTGCCGACCTCACCCACGGTGGCCCGGCAGTCGATAGGGATGCGCCGCATCTCGGTGGAGGGCAGGCGCAGGGTGGCGAAGTCGCCCTCCTTGGCCACCAACTGGACGCTGGAACCGGCCGAGCGGGCCATCTTGCCGCCCTGGCCGGGGCGCAGCTCGACGTTGTGGATGGTGGTGCCCACCGGGATGTAGCGCAGGGGCAGCGCGTTCCCGGGGCGGATGTCGGAGCCCTGGCCGCTCTGCAGGTGGTCGCCCACCTTCACGTTGCGAGGGGCGAGGATGTAGGCCTTCTCGCCGTCGTGGTAGTGCAGCAGGGCGATGCGGCAGTTGCGGTTGGGGTCGTACTCGATGGCGGCGACCTTGGCGGGCACGCCGTCCTTGGTGCGCTTGAAGTCGACGATGCGGTACTGGCGCTTGTGGCCGCCGCCGCGGTGGCGGGCGGTCTTGCGGCCGTAGGTGTTGCGGCCGCCCGACTTGGGCAGCGGGGCGGTGAGGCGGCGCTCGGGGCGGTCGCGCGTGATCTCGGCGAAGTCCGAGACGGTCTGGAACCGGCGACCGGCGCTGGTGGGCTTGCGCTTGCGGAGGGCCATGACTCGCTCCTCAGGCCTCGAACAACTCGATGCGCTCGCCAGGGGCGAGGGTGACCATGGCGCGCTTGGTGTCGGGCTGATGGCCGATCCGGTTGCTGCGGCGCACCCGCTTGGCCTTGCCCTTGCGGTTGAGCGTGTTCACCTTCAGGACCTTCACGCCGAAGATGGCCACCACGGCGTCGTGGATCTCGGGCTTGCTGGCCCGGGGGTCCACCACGAACGTGTAGACACCCTCGTCGACGGCGCCCAGCGACTTCTCGCTCACGACCGGGCGCAGGATGACGTCGCGGGGATCCTTCACGCCTGGTCCTCATCGCTCGATCCGGCCTCGCCGGCCACGGGCTCTGTTCCGGTGTCGGCGGCCTCGTCCGCTTCGTGGGCGGCGAGCTCGGCGGCGACCGGCTCGGTTCCGCGATCGGCCTCCCCGCCTTCGGCGGCCTCCGGCTCGACGGCGGCCTCGGCCCCTTCAGCCGCCTCCGGCTCGACGGCGGCGTCCCCGCCCTCGGCGGCCTCCGGCTCGACAGCGGCCTCGGCGCCGGCATCCTCGGCCGATCCCCCTTCGCCCGATCCCGGCAGGGTGGCCCGGGTGAACACGATCCACCGGTTGCAGAGCACGTCGTAGGCGTTCAGCTCGGCGGCCAGGATGACCTGCACCTCGGGCAGGTTGCGGAAGCTCTTGCTGACCACCTCGTCGTCGTGATCGACCACCACGAGCACGCTGCCGTCGAGGCCGAGGGCGCGCACCGCCTCCAGGGCCGCCTTGGTGGACGGCGCATCGAAGCCCCACCGGTCGACGACGACGACCCGACCCTCGGCGGCCCGATCGGAC
>JBIOZN010000029.1:0-24274 GCA_044871175.1 Acidimicrobiales bacterium
CGGGTTTGCACCCTCAGCGCCCATATGTGGCGCTGAGGGTGCAAACTCAGTGGCGGGCGAGCCAGGCGTCGCGCAGGACGCGGGACTCGAGCTCCAGTTCCTCCAGGCGGGCCTTCACGGCGTCGCCGATGCTGACGATGCCGGCGATCTCGTTGTTCACCAGCACGGGCAGGTGGCGCTGGCGGCGGTCGGTCATGAGGGCCATGACCCGGGTGACCCGGTCGTTGGGCGTGCACACCACGGGGTCGGCCGTCATGGCCGTGCGCACCGCCTGGGTGAGGGCGCTGGCGCCCCGGCGGGCGACGGCCCGCACGACGTCACCCTCGTCGAGCAGGCCTTCGAGCTGCCGGCCGTCGCGCGACACGACGACGGCACCGATCCGGTTGCGGTCGAACAGCGCGGCGGCGTCGGCCAGGGAGGCGTCGGGCGTCACGGTGACCACTCGGCGCCCCTTGGTGCGCAGGATCTCGTCGATGATCACGCCGGCCTCCCCTTGATGGACGGATCGTGCCGTGAGCATGCATCGGGCGCGGCCGTCGAGCAAGGCAATCCGGCAGTGGCGGCGCGCAAGTGGGCCACGAAGCCCGCCAGGTTGGTGTGGGCGTTGAGGCCGCTCGGGTTGGGCATGAGGTAGACCGGCCGGCGGCCGAGCCGCCCCGGTTGCCAGCCCGCCACGGCCCGCCGGTCGACCACCCGCCGCCAGCCGTCGAACCCGACGACGCAGACGGCGGCCGGTTGCAGCCCGGCGGCGCGCCGCGACAGGCGGGCCACGCCGGCGCGGTACTCGTCGGGGCTGATGGCGTCGGCGCGCCGCGTGGTCCGCTTCACCAGGTCGGTCATCCCGATCCCGTGGTGCACGAGGAGATGACGGGGATCGCGATCGACGTCGGTGAGCCCGGCGGCCAGCAGGGCCGGCCAGAAGCGGTTGCCCGGCCGGGCGAAGCCCACGCCGGCGTCGGCGGCGAAGACGCTGGGGTTGAGCCCGCACACGAGCAGGCGCATGCCCGGGCCCACGTAGTCGGGCAGCGTACGGGCCCGCACGGCCACGACCTCGACCGGTGCGCCGGGCGCGCCGTGGGCGCCCGACACCACCTCGAAGCCGCCCCCGTGCACCTGGTCGTGGGCCCATGTCCACGGGTTGGCGGCGGCAGGGGCCGTGAGGGCGAGGCGGACCCGGTCACCCACGGCCATCGGGCGCTGCAGGTCGGCGAGGGCCAGGGGGATGTCGGGGCCGGCCACGCCGGTGAGGTCGACGGCCGGCGTCATCCCGCCCGAGGTCAACCTCCCACGCGGGCGTGCAGCCGCCGCATGCCGGCCAGCCACCGGTCGATGTCGGAGGTCTTGCGCTGCCAGTAGGTGAGGACCTCGGGATGGGGGAGGATCAGGAACCGCTCCTGGGCCATGGTGGCCAGCACCGCCTCGGCCACCTCGTCGGGCTCGAGCACGGCGCCGCCCGCTCGCACCGCCGCGTTGCCGAGGCTGGTGAGGCCGGCGGCATCGTCGCCGGCGGCCAGCATGTTGGTGTTGACGCCCTGCGGGCACAGGCAACTGACCTTCACGCCGCGGTCGCCGTAGGTGACGGCGAGCCATTCGGCGAAGGCCACGGCGGCGTGCTTGGTGAGCGTGTAGGGCGCCGAGCCGATCTGCAGGAGCAGCCCGGCGGCCGACGCGGTGGCCACGAAGTAGCCGTCGCCCCGCTCGAGCCACCCTGGCAGCAGGCGCCGGGCGGCGTAGACGTGGGCCATCGTGTTGACCTGCCACGACGTGGCCCAGTCGGCCGCGGGTGTCTCCAGCGGGTCGGTGCCCAGCCCGACGCCGGCGTTGGCGAAGAACACATCGACGGCTCCGTAGGCGGCTTCGGCGGCGTCGACGAGGGCGTCGGGGCGGCGCCGGTCGAGCTCGGCGGCGCACGCCTCGGCGCCCGGGCCGTCGAGGTCGGCCACCACCACGCCCCTCGCCCCGGCGGCGTGGCAACGCCGGGCGAGAGCCCCGCCGATGCCGCCGGCGCCCCCCGTCACGACGACGACCCTGCCGGCGATCTCCACGGGGTCGACCCTACGCGTCGGCGCCGGAGGCGCGCGGCGTGGCCACGCCGCCGATGGCCGCGCGCATCGTGGCCACCGTGACCGCCATCCGGTCCCGTCCCCAGGGCAGGGGCATGAGCACCGGGCGCTCGACGCCGGCGTCGACGTAGCTCCGCACGAAGGCGGCGACGGCGTCGGCGTCGCCCATGAAGTCGATGGCGTCCACCATGGCGTCGCTCACGGCTTCGACGGCACCCGTGCGGTCGCCGGCGGCCAGGCGCTCGCGCACCGCCGCCACCTCGTCGCCGAAGCCGGCGGCGGCGAAGTTGCGGGCGTAGCTGTCGACCACGGCGTAGGAGAACAGGTCGCGCCGGGCAGGGTCGATCCCGTCGGCGCGCTCGGCCACGCCCGCGTGGACGTAGGCGTAGATGGTGGCGTCGCCGCCCTTGCGCACGTGCTCGACGCTCCAGGGCACGTGGCCGGCGGGCAGGTAGTTGAGCAGGACGCCGTCGGCCACCTCGCCGGCCATCTGCAGCATCTGGGGGCCGAGGGCGCCTACGACGACCCGGGGCCGTCGCTCACCCAGACGGACCCCGAGGCGGAACTTGCGCACCGAGTAGAAGTCGCCCTCGAAGCTGACGGGCTCGCCGCTCAGGCATTGGCGCACGAGCGTGACGTACTCCCGGACGCGAGCGACGGGCCGGTCGCCATAGGGCACCCCGTGCCACTGCCCCGTGACCACAGGCGAGGAGATGCCGATGCCGAGCACGATCTCGCGCTCGGGGTGCAGGGCCTGCAGGGTGGCGGCGCCCATGGCGGCGAGAGGAGGCGTGCGCAGCTGCAGGGCGAGCACGCCGGTGCCCAGGCCGAGCCGGGGGGCGGCGGCCCCGGCCGCGGCCAGGAGCGCGAAGGACTCCGCGCCCACCGTCTCGGCCGTCCAGAAGGAGTCGTAGCCCAGCCGCTCGGCCTCGACCGCCACGTCGACACCGCCGGGCACGCCCAGGGAGGGCAGGCTGGCAAAGGTCACCCCGAGGGACACGCCCGGGACGGTAGCGGCGGGGCGGTCGCCGTGTTTCTGATGTGTGATTTCCCGCACGGTTCGATGCCGGGGGGCGGCGGTACCGGTACGCTCAGGCCATGACCGAGACCCGGGAGCACGACGCTGTCGCCGACGCCCTCGCGGTGATCGACCGGGCCTTGGCCGAGATGCTGAACCGCGAGCTCGTGTCCACCGACGAGGTCGCCGACCTGCTGCTCGACGTCCGGTCGCTGCTGCGCAGCACGGAGGCGCCCAGCGCCAGCTGAGCGCGTCCCCGGCGCTGGTCCCGGCGGATCAGCGCGGGATCGACGTGTGCTTGAACTCGTTGAGGTCGGGCCAGTCGAGCAGGTTCAGCGCGCGCTCGATCGTCGCCGTGGCCGCCGCCCCATCGTCGCCGGGCCGGTGCATGTACCGCACGAACGCGGCCTGGTCGCCCACGATGAAGGTCGGCACGCCCCACACCTTGTGGTCCTGAGCGGCGGCGGTGTGCTCGGCGCGCACGGTGGCGAGGGCGTCGCCCCGGTCGACCACGCTGAACACCTCGTCGGCGTCGACGCCTGCGTCCACCAGCGCCTTGGCGAGGAGCGTGCGGTCGTTGAGCTGCTGGCCCTGGTCGTGGCGCAGGGCGAACAACGCGCCGTGCACGGTCCGGAAGTGCTCGGGGTAGCGGTCGCGCACGGTGACGCCCACCTGCAGGGCGAGCAGGCCGCTGTCGGCGTCGGGGCGCTCCCACACGTCGGGCTCACCCTCGGCCACGTGGACCTGGCCGAGCGAGAAGGGAACGAAGGTGACGTCCCAGTCGGCCCCCGCCTCCAGGCCGGCGAGCACGTGCTCATGGGCGTTGCGGGCGAACGGGCAGCGGTAGTCCCAGGTGACCGAGAACGATCGAGCAGGCATGTAAGGGCCAACCCTTTGGAGAGCACAAGTATTCCGGGGGTCGGCGATTGCGCGGTGGCCGCCGTCCCACTTCGCGTCCTGGCCGGTTCAGCGCCACGGCGGGACGGCCACCCGGCGGCGCGCCACCTGGCCGATCACCTCGCCGAGCAGCGCGCCGGCCACGACGTCGGACGCATGGTGGATCCTGACGTAGACCCGGCTTGTGGCGACGACGACGGCGACGGCGTACCAGGCGGGCGCGAGCCGGCGGTGCCCGTCGCTCAACAGGGCGGCGGCGCAGAAGGCGGAGCTGGCGTGGCCGCTGGGGAAGCTGGACGTGAGGGGCGAGCGCAGCCGATGGGGCCGGGTGCCGGCAGGGGTGGGACGCCGCCGCCGGAACAGGCGCTTCACCCCCTGGTTCACCAGCAGCGACTCGACGCCCAGGGTGAGCGATAACCGCACGGCCTCGTCGGCCCGGCGGTCGGAGGTGACGCCGCGGCCGGTCCCGATGAGATGCCAGATGAGGGACCAGTCGCCCAGCGCCGACGCCGCGTACATCGACAGGTCGAGGTACGGGTGACCGCGCAGACGGTCGAGGGCGCGCTCGCAGGCCGCGTCGAAGTCGCCGGCCGCCTTGACGAGCCCCGACCCGGCGCCGCTCACGTCATCGGCCGGCGGTCGCTCGGCGCCGCTCACGTCATCGGCCGGCGGTCGCTCGGCGCCGCTCACGTCACCGGCCGGCCGCCGCTCGGCGCCGCGAACCTGCCCGCGCCGCGACCGCGTGGTCGCGCCGCGAACCTGCCCGGGCGCGGCCGCCTGGTGGGCCGCACGAGGCCACGGTCACGGCGATGGCGTCACGCGGCGGCGGGAACCCGACCGAAAGCCACAGGCGCCTCCTCCATCGCCCGGGCAGGGTCGCCTCCGTACACCGGGCACCAGCGCTGGTAGGCGCAGTAGCCGCACAGGGCGCTGGGCCGCGGGCGGAACTCGCCGCTGGTGCAGGCGCGCTCGACCGCCTGCCACAGCGCCTCGGCCCGCTTGGGCAGGTAACGCAGCGAGATGTCGGTGGGGCGAGCCACGATGGCGACAGGGTCGCTGAGGTAGAGCAGCTGGATGCGCGCCGGCCGCCGCCCGAACAGGCGCTCGCACAGATAGGCGTAGAAGTGGACGCCGCCGAGCTTGCCCTGCTCACGTTCCGCCGCCGGCGGCCGGCCCGTCTTGTAGTCGGTGACCACGAGCTGGCCGTCGGCGTCGAGCTCGAGGCGGTCGATCACGCCCCGCAGCACGACGCCGCCGAGCTCGACTTCGAGGCGCAGCTCGAGCCCGATGTCGCGGACGGTGCGCGGGTCTTCGAGGGCGAAGTAGCGCCGCACCATGGCGGCGGCCTCGGCGAGGAAGGCGGCCTCGCCCTCGGCATCGAGGGCCAGCCACCCCCAATCGGGTGAAGCGCGCAGCTCGGCGGCGGCGTCGCCGAGACCGGCCAGAGCGGCGGTCAGCGTGCGCTGGGGCGCCGGGCGGCAGAACAGCAACTCGAGCGCCCGATGCACCAGCGTGCCCTTGGCGGCGGGCAGGGACGGGGGGTCGGGCAAGCGGTCGACGGCCGAGAAGCGGAACGCGAGGGGGCAGCTCGTGAACGACTCGACCTTGGACGGCGAGAGGCTGACGGGCAGCGGGAACCCCATGCGGCGATCGTACGACAACGGTGTAACACGGTTGGCGGACACCGCCGCGGCCGGCGCGGCGGGGCCGGAGATCCCCGGGCGGTCGGTTCGCGCCGGCCCGCCCTGGCGCGCTTCGGAACGCGCCTATCGGGCTCTCCGCCCCGTTCGCGCGTACCGTTGCCCGTCCGCGAGGCCGGCCGGGCCCTCAACTCCCCACGGCGGCGAAGAAGTCGGCGGCGGCGTCGGCGACGGCGTCGGGGTCCTCGAGGGGGCCGAAGTGGCCGAGCTGGTCGAGGGCCAGCAGACGGCCCCTGGGCAGCCGGCCCACGATATCGGCCGCCACCCGCCCGGGGCCCTCGTCGTCGAGGCGACCCCGCATCACCAGGACCGGGCAGGCGATCTCGGCCAGGGCGTCCCACCCCCGGTGCTCCAGCGCCCCCTCGTACACCCGCGCCTCGTCCGATGGCCGGCACTTCAGGGAGACCCCACCGAACGCGGTGAGGCGCAGCCCATGGCGGACGTAGGCCTCCAATGCGTCGGCTCGCACCTGCGAGAAGGGCGGCTTGGCGGCGTAGTTCTCGCGCGCCTGGTCGTACGATGCGAACTCCCGCCGACGCCGCCGGGTCACCTCGCTGAGCGGGTTCTCCGGGCGGACGAAGCCGGGCGGCATGACGATGGGCTCGAACAGGGCGAGGGCTCCGAACGTGCCCGGACACCGGGCCTCGGCCAGCAGGAGGCACGCCGCTCCCATGGAATGCCCCATACCGAGAAGGCCCTCCGACGGCGGCCGGCCGGCCACCACGGCGGCGGTGTCACGGGCCAGGCAGTCCCACCCGAGGCGATCAGGGCGCGGGCGTTCCGAGTCGCCGTGGCCCCGGTGGTCGAAGGCCACCGAGTGGTAGTGGCCGGCCAGACGGGCGGCCAGCGGGGCCCACACCCAGCCGTGCAGCCCGGTGGCGTGGTCGAGCAGCAGGGGGCGCCCGTGCCCGCCCAGGTCGTGGACGGCGATGTGCACGCCGTCGCTGGTCGTCACCGTCGGCACTGGGCGGGACCCTACGCTCGGAGCGCCGTGGCACCCGACACCGACGACGTGCTCGCCGCCAACCACCGCTTCTACGCCGCCTTCGAGGCGCGTGACCTCGACGCCATGAGCGACGTCTGGGAGCACAGCGACCGAGTGACGTGCACGCACCCGGGCTGGGCCCGCCTCCACGGCTGGGCGGCGGTGGCCGGCAGCTGGTTCGCCCTGTTCACCAACGATCAACGCCTGCAGTTCATCGTCACCGCCGAACGGGCGGTGGTGGTGGGCGATGCCGGTTGGGTCACCTGCGACGAGAACATCCTGAGCGGCGACGCCAGCGGCACCGTCGCCGCCCTCAACCTGTTCGCCCGCCACCGCGACGAGTGGCGGATGGTCGGCCACCACGGCGCCCCCGTCGTCGCCCGCTCGGACTGAACCCCCGTAGGAGCGGTCTCGGCGCGATTTCTGCCATATACGGCGGGACTCGCGCAGAGAGTTCCTGGTGCGCCTCAGCAGGCGCGCTGACGATCAGCGCGGTAGGCCGAGCAGGCGTTCGCCGATGATCGTGCGCTGGATCTGGCTCGTGCCGCCGGCGATGCGCCCGCCCGGAGCGGCCAGCACCCGCTGGGCCTCGGGCCCGGCCAGCAGCGCGGCCGCGCCGGCCAGGTGGGCCCGCAGCACGGCCTCCTCGAACCCCAGCTCGGTGATGCCCAGCTTGAGCAGCGACCCCGCCGTGGTGGCCTGCGGGCCCTGGCGCGCCCCGAGCGCCCGGTAGGCCCCCGCGGTCGCCACCAGCCCGGCCAGCCGATCCCGCTCCACCGGCCCCATCCCGTCACGAGCACCGAGCCCGGCCAGCGCCTCCAGCCGGCGCTCCAGGCCGACCACCGCCGTGGCGATGTGCCCCCGCTCGGACGTGAGCACGTCCATGGCCACACCCCAGCCGCCGTGCAGCGGCCCCAGCAGGCCCTCGGGCGGCACCGACACACCGGTGAAGAACACCTCGTCGAACTCGGCCTCACCGGTCATCTGCCGCAATGGCCGGACCTCGACCCCGGGCGAGCGCATGTCGAGCAGGAAGAACGAGATGCCCCGGTGCGGCGGCGCGTCGGGGTCGGTGCGCGCCAGCAGGATGCCCCAGTCGCTGTAGCGGCCGCCCGAGCACCACACCTTCTGGCCGTCCACCACGAACCGGTCGCCGTCGCGCACGGCCCGCGTGGCCAGTGACGCCAGGTCACTGCCCGCTCCCGGCTCGCTGAAGAGCTGGCACCACACCTGCTCGGCCCGCAGGGTCGCCCGCAGATGGAAAGCCTGCTGTGAAGGCGTGCCGTGGCGAAGGATGGCGCCGCCGGCCAGCACGATGCCCACCATGTTGATGGCCGCCGGCACTCCGGCTCGCGCGCACTCGGCCTGCCACACCCCGGTGTGGGCGGGCGTGAGGCCCTGCCCGCCGTGCTCGACGGGCCAGTGCAGCCCGGCCCACCCGGCCGCCTCCAACCGGCGCTGCCAGGCCACCCCCTCGTCGTAACGGTCGGGCGGCAGGATGGCGCCGTAGTCGGGCGGCGCCTGCCCCGCGTACGAAGCCAGCCAGGCACGCGCCCGGTCCGCGAACGCCGCCAGATCCTCCACGCGACCGACGCGGCCTACCGCTCGCGCAGCTTGGCGAGCAGGCGCAGCAGCTCGAGGTAGAGCCACACGATCGTGACCATGAGCGCCTGGGCGGCGAACCACTCCATGTACTTGGGCGCCCCCATCTTCACGCCCCTCTCGATGAGGTCGAAGTCGAGCGACAGGTTGAAGGCGGCCAGGGCGGCGGCGAGGATCGAGAAGCCGATGCCGAACACGCTGGTGGAGGCCAGGAAGGGCGGCGTGCCGCCGAACAGCGAGATGAGCAGGCCGATGCCGTAGAAGATCGCCAACCCCAAGGTGGCGCCGATCACCATGCGGCGGAAGCGGTCGGTGACCTTCAGGATGCGGCTGGTGTGCAGGAAGAGCATGACGCCGGTGACGGCGACGGTGGCGCCCGCCGCCTGCACCACGATCCCGTTCCACTGGTACTCGTACAGCCGGGAGATGGCGCCCACGAACACACCCTCGGCGGCGGCGTACACGGGGGCGGTGAACCGGGCCAGGTGGGGCTTGAAGGCCGACAGGATCACCAGCCCCAGCCCGACGATGGGGGCGATCCAGACCCACCACGGGAACGTGACTTCGGTGGGGCTGGGGTTGACGAGGTTCCACCCGATCCCGGCCCCGATGAGCAGGATGACGAACAGCACGCCCGTGGCCGTGAGCGTGCCGCCGTAGGACATCCGGTCGAGGGCCGAGCGGTAGGGCGAGATGGGCCCGTCGTCGATGGGCGGCGTCCTCTGCCCGGCCAGGCCGGGATCGGGGGCGGCCCACCCGGGAGCGTCGGCGCCGGCGCCCACCCCGGCCGCCCGCGTCTCGCGCTCGAACACCTTGTCGTTCAGCACCGGGTTGGGCATCGGGTCCTCCTCGTCGCCGGCCTCCCGGCGTCAGCGCGTCAACGTAGCTGGACCCCCGTCGGTTCCGGCGGCGCTGACACCCGCGCGGGCGTCAGCCCGAGCCGGCCACCTCGGCCTCGGCCACCGCCTTCCAGTGGCGGTAGTCGACCTTGCCGTTGGCCGCCCGGGCCACCGACTCGATGGCGATCACCCGCTTGGGCGCCTTGTAACCGGCCAGGCGCTCCTTCACGTGAGCCGCCAGGGCGGTCTCGTCCACGCTCGCCCCCGGCACCGGCTCGACCAGGGCGGTGATGGCCTCACCGAAGCGCTCGTCGGGCACGCCCACCACGACCGCGTCGTGCACGCTCGGGTGGGTCTTGAGCGCCTCTTCGACCTCCTCGGGGAAGACCTTCTCGCCCCCGGTGTTGATCACCTGCGAGCCCCGGCCGAGCAGGCGCACGCCGCCCTCGGCGTCGACCTCGGCGAAGTCGCCCGGGATCGACCACCGCACCCCGTCGACGATCTGGAAGGTGGTCGCGCTCTTGGCCTCGTCCTTGTAGTACCCGAGGGGTGTCCGCCCCCGCAGGGCCACCCGGCCCACCTCGCCCGACCCCGGCCCCACCTCCCGCCCGTCCTCGGTGAGCACCTTGGTGTACTCGCTCAGCTTGAACTGGGCCGTCCGGCCGGCGCCCTCGGCGGTGGTGGTGGCGGTGGCCATGCCGATCGCCTCGGACGAGCCGAGCGAGTCGATCATGATGAGCCTGGGGTTGTGGCGCAGCAGACCGGCCTTGGTCTCGGCCGCCCAGATCACGCCCGAGGACACGATGACCCGCAGGTGGGAGATGTCCCACCGGTCGGGCTCGGCGTCGAGGGCGGCCAGCATCGGCTTGGCGAAGGCGTCCCCCACGATGGCCAGGGAGTTGATGCGCTCGCGCTCGACGGTGTCGAGCAGCTCGATGGCGTCGAACCGGCGGCCGACGAGCGTGGTGATGGACCCCGCCATCATGAGGATGTTGAAGCTGTTGAACGCCCCCGTGCCGTGCATCAGCGGGGCGCAGGGGATCGACCGGGGCCCCGGCTTGGCGACGCGGCGGGCCAGGGCATCGAGGTCGGGCACGGCCGGCAGCGGGTCCCGGGAGGCGGCGTCCAGCGACGCGAACACGTCGTCCTGGCGCCACATCACGCCCTTGGGCATCCCCGTGGTGCCGCCCGTGTACAGCAGGTAGAGGTCGTCGCCGCTGCGTCCCCACGGCGCCACCACCCGTCCGGGCGCCGACGCGGCCGCCTGTTCGTACGGGATCGCCCACGGCGGGCAGTCGCCGTGGCCGTCGTCCACCCAGATCCAGGCCTGCACCCCCGGCACGCGCGCCCGCACGCGTTCGACGCGCTCGGTCAGCGTGCCGTGGAACATCACGGCCACGGCGTCGGCGTTGTCCCACAGGTAGACGAGCTCGTCGTCGGCGTAGCGGTAGTTCGTGTTCACCGGCACGAGGCCGGCCTTGAAGCACGCGAAGATCGATTCCAGGAACTCGGGGCAGTTATAGAGGTACTGCGCCACCTTGTCCTGGTGCTTGGCGCCGCCGGCCAGGAGGGCGGCGGCGATCCCGTCGGCGCGGCGGTCGAACTCGGCCCAGGTGGTGCGGCGCTCGCCCTGGGTCTGGGCCCGAGCGTCGGGGAAGCGGTCGGCGTGCGCTTCCCACACGTCAGCGAAGTTCCAGCCGGTCACGAGCCGAATGGTACGAGGGTCCGTCTCCGCCGTACACCGGCACCTACGTTTCGGGAGATGCCCGCCTCGCTCCTCGACGCCGCACGCGCCGCCGCCCTCATCGCCCGCCAGGGGGCGGAGGCGTCCGAGACGGCGCGCCGCCTCGACCAGGCAGTGGTCGAAGCCCTCGTGGCCGCCGGGCTGATGCGTCTGTGCGTGCCCGCGGTGTACGGCGGGCCCGAGGTCGATCCCGTCACCCTGGTGGACGTCCTCGCCACCGTGGCCGAGGGCGACGGCGCCGCCGGCTGGTGCGCCGCCATCGCCAGCACCACGTCCTCCATGGCCCTGTTCCTGGAGCCGGCGGCGGCCAAGGAGATCTACGGCGACCCGGCGGTCGTCACCGGAGGCGCCTACGCGCCGAGCGGACGAGGCGAGCGCAGCGACGGCCGCTGGCGCGTCACCGGCCGCTGGATGTGGGGCAGCGGCACGAGCCACTGCCAGTGGATCACCGGCGGCACGCTCTGTGCCGACGGCACGTTCCGCCTGTGCTTCTTCCCGGCGTCGTCGGTGACGCGGCACGACACCTGGTTCGCGTCCGGGCTGCGCGGCACGGGCTCGGGCGATTTCAGCGTCGAGGGGGTCCTCGTCGACGACGCCCACACCGTGCAGCCCCTGGCGCCGCGTCCGGCGGTGGACAGCGCCCTCGCCCGCTTCCCCACCTTCGGCCTGCTGGCTGCGGGCATCGCCGCCACCACCCTGGGGATGGCCCGGCGGGCGATCGACGAAGTCGTCACGCTCGCCGGGGCCAAGACCCCGACGCTCACCACCAGGACGCTCGCCCAGTCGACCCTCGCCCAGCTCGACATCGCCCGGGCCGAGGCCGCCCTGGGCGGGGCGCGCGCCTTCCTGCGCGACGAGCTGGCCACGGCGTGGGCCATCGTGCAGGCCGGTGATCCGGTGCCCGTCGAGCAGCGCGCGCGTGTGCGCCTGGCCGTCAGCCACGCCGTCCAACACGCGGCCGGGGCCGTCGACCTCGCCTACGGCGTGGGCGGGGGCACGAGCGTGTTCGACTCCAGCCCGCTCCAGCGCTGCTTTCGTGACGTCCACACCGCCACCCAGCACCTCATGGTGACGTCTCGGTGGTACGAGACCTACGGGCGCCTGCGGCTCGGCCAGGCCATCGACGACAGCACCCTCTGACCCGGCCCGGCTCTCGCTCGTTTCTGGCAGAAGCGCGTCCCCGCCGACCAGGCCGGTGAGCAGGATCTTCGGCCAGAACCCAGCGGGTACCGTTCGCGGCGCCCATCAGAAGGGGGACACGACGATGGCCATCGACAACGTCGCCGAGATCGTCCGCACGCACGGGGCGGCGCGCCCCGAGGCCACCGCCATCCGCTTCGGCGACCGCACCGTCACCTGGGGCGAGCTCGACCGCCGCTCCAGCCAGGTCGCCCAGGCGCTGAAGGCCGAGGGCGTGGGCC
Source organism: Acidimicrobiales bacterium (assembly GCA_044871175.1). Lineage (GTDB taxonomy): Bacteria > Actinomycetota > Acidimicrobiia > Acidimicrobiales > Ilumatobacteraceae > JBIOZN01. Next base: position 12,270 of record JBIOZN010000029.1, read on the forward strand.
CCGACGACCGGGTGGCGTTCCTGGACAAGAACGTGCCCGAGCACTTCGAGGTCCAGTTCGGGGCGGCCAAGGTCGGTGCCGTCAGCGTCGACGTCAACTGGCGGCTGGCGCCGCCCGAGGTCGCGCACATCGTCGCCGACGCCGAGGCCAAGGTCTTCATCGTCGGCCAGGAGTTCGCCGGCGTGCTCGACGCCATCGCCGACGACATGAAGGACGTGCGTACCGTCGTCGTGGGCGGCAAGCCCGGCTACGACGACTACGACGCCTGGGCCGCCGCCCAGCCGGCCGACGACCCGGGCTACGACGCCGGCCCCGACGAGGTCGCCCTGCAGCTCTACTCCTCGGGCACCACCGGGCTGCCCAAGGGGGCGATGCTCACCAACTCCAACCTGTTCGCCCTCATGCCCCTGGCCGGCGAACTGTGGGCCATGCGCCCGGGCAGCGTGAACATGGTGGCCATGCCGCTGTTCCACATCGGGGGCGGTGGCTGGGGGCTGGCGGGCATGTACCACGGTGCCGCCACCGTCCTGGTGCGTGAGATCGACCCCGCCGCCTTGGTCCGCCTCATCGGTGAGGAGCGGGTCAACAGCGCCTTCCTCGTCCCCGCCGTGCTGCAGTTCATGCTGATGGTGCCCGGCGTCGAGTCGGCCGACTTCTCCAGCCTGGAGCTCATCCTGTACGGCGCCTCGCCCATCTCCACCGAGGTGCTCAGCAGGGCGGTGCGCACGTTCAAGTGCAACTTCATGCAGGCCTACGGGCTCACCGAGACCACCGGTGCCGTGGTCGGCCTCCCGCCCGAGGACCACGACCCCGCGGGCCCCAACGCCCACCGCCTGCGCTCGGCGGGCAAGCCCATGCGGGGCAGCGAGGTGCGCATCGTCGACCCCGAGAGCGGCGCCGACGTGGCCGTCGGCGAGGTCGGGGAGGTGTGGATCAAGAGCCCGCAGAACATGGCCGGCTACTGGCGCATGCCCGAGGCCACCGCCGAGGCCCTGGTGGAGGGTGGCTGGTTCCGGTCGGGCGACATCGGCTACCTCGACCCCGACGGCTACCTGTACATCCACGACCGGGTCAAGGACATGATCGTGTCGGGCGGGGAGAACATCTACCCGGCCGAAGTCGAGAACGTGCTCATGAGCCACCCGGCGGTGGCCGATGTGGCCGTCATCGGCGTGCCCCACGAGAAATGGGGCGAGACGCCCAAAGCCGTCGTCGTGAAGGCCGAAGGCGCCGAGTTGGCCCCCGACGAGGTCGTCGCCTACGCCCGCGAGCGCCTGGCCACGTACAAGTGCCCGACATCGGTGGACTTCGTCGACGCCCTGCCGCGCAACCCCAGCGGCAAGATCCTGAAGAAGGACCTGCGCGCCCCGTACTGGGAGGGCCGGGACCGGTTCGTATCGTGAACGGCCACTTCTCCACCGATCTCGGCGGCCAGGTGGCGCTGGTGACCGGCGCCAGCTCCGGCCTCGGGCGCCGTTTCGCCGTCGTGCTGGCCAGTTGCGGGGCCCACGTGGCGCTGGCGGCGCGACGGGTCGAACGGCTGGAAGAGGTCGCGGCCGAGATCGCCGCCGTCGGCGGGAAGGCGGCACCGGTGGCGCTCGACGTCACCGACGCCGGGCAACTGGTGGCCGCCGTCGACCAGGCCGAGGCCGCCCTGGGGCCGGTGTCGATCCTGGTGAACAACGCCGGCATCCCCGACGCCCAGTACGCCACCCGCATGTCCCTCGAGCTGATCGACCAGGTGCTCGACACCAACCTCCGGGGCCCGTTCATCCTTTCCACCGAGGTGGCCCGCCGCCTCATCGCCCGCAAGGCGCCGGGCCGCATCGTCAACATCTCCTCGATGGGTGCGTTCAACTACACGCCCCAGGGGGCGGCGGCGCTCTACTCGATCACCAAGGCGGCGATCAACCGGATGACCGAGGTGCTGGCGGTGGAGTGGTCCCGCTACGGCATCAACGTGAACTCCATCGCTCCGGGCGCCTTCGCCTCGGAGATGATGGACGGGATGCTGTCGCGCATGGGCGACTTCACCAAGACCTTCCCACGCCAGCGCCTTGGCGACCCGTCCCAGCTCGACAGCAGCCTGCTCTACCTGGTGTCGCCGTCGTCCGAGGCGGTCACCGGCACCGTGCTCAAGGTGGACGACGGGCAGGGGTCGCGCTAGGCGGCCGCTCTTGTCAGCCAATTGCACCGTAGAGGTGCAGATTCCTGACCGAAGCGGCGGGGCGCCGGGTGCTAGGCGGCGCGCCCGGCCCGTGCGCCGAGCGGCGCGCCCGCCTGGCGCAGCAGCATCAGCGTGGCCGGCTCGGGGTCCACGCCCAGCTCGGCCAGCATGGCCCGCACCCGGCGCACGCCGGCCTCCGTGCGCTGCGGGTCTCGCCCGGCGACGGCGGCGGCGATGGCCAGGCGGTGGGCCCCCTCCAGGTAGGGGTCGAGGGTGATGGCGCGCTCGGCCGCCATGCCCGCCCGCCCGGCGTCGCCCGCCGACAGCTGGAGCTCGCCCAGGGCCATGAGCGCGTCGAGCTGGGTCAGGCGGGCGCCGGCGATGTCGGCGTCGAACCCGGGCAGCCGGTCGAGGTCGGCCAGCGGCGTGCCCCGCCACAGGGCGGTGGCGGCGTCGAGGTGGGCGACGGCCTTGTCTATGGCCCCCTGCCGGCGGGCGACCCCGGCCTCGGCCACCAACCGGCGGAGCTCCCACAGGTCCACCGTCAGCCGTGACGACGGGAACAGCCGGATGATGCTGGCGTCGGCGCGCAGGAAGAACGGCGCCTCGCGCGCCGGCCGGTCGGGCTCGAGCAGGCGGCGCAGGTGGGCCAGCGTGACCCGGAGGTTGCGACCGCCGGCCTCGGCGTCGAGCTCGGGCCACAACAGGTCGATGGCCCGGTCGCGGCGCACCTCGCCCTCGGCCACCAGCACGGCCAGCAGCTCCCGGACGCGGTAGCGCCGCAGCTCGGGCCGGTCGACCCGGCGGCCCCCCCGCCGCAGCTCCAGCGGCCCGAGGACACCGATCGTGAGGGTCTCGCTCGGTTCGACGGGCAGCGACGCCAGCAGCCGGGCCGCGGCGCGAGCGACGGTCGGGTCGCTCTCGGGCGAGATGCGGGCGGAGGTGTCCCGACCCTCGGGCGGCGTAGAAGGCGAGCCGGCGAGGTGGCGGAGCTCGGCGCGCGCCGCCGGGCCGACGGCGTCCACCAGCCACGAGGCCAGGGCGGCGCCGTCGTCGGCCCCGAGGGCATGGCGGCGACAGGCGAGCTCGACCGCCCAGGGCAGCGGCAACGCGGTGAAGACCAGCGCGGGGTCGAGCGGGCCTGCTGTCCGGCGGCCGCGACGGGCGTCGAGGAGCGTCCGGGCCACGGTGCGCACGCGCTCGTGGGCCGGCCCGAGGGCATCGGCGTCCCAGCGGGCTCGCAGCTCGGGGTGCAGCACATAGCCGAGGGCCAGGAACCGGCGCAGGTGGCGCACGGCGAGCGCATCGGTGATCGGATGGCGGCCGAGCAGGTCGGCGAAGGCGGCGCGCGCCGCCTCCTCGTCGTGGGCGAGCAGGCGCTGGGCGGCGAGCGCGTTCGTGAGCAGGGCGGCATCACGGGAGCTGTCCCACCGGTCGGAGGTGAGGGCGGTGGCGATGCGGGCGCGCCCCGAGGCCACTCCCCAGCTGGCGGCGATCACGGCCTGGAACAGGTCGCCGACGAAGGCGTCGCGCGCGCTCGTGCCCGGCGGAGGAGCGGCCAGCTCGGGCTCGTCCTCGCGTGCGGGCGCGAGATAGCCCGACGGGTCACCCGCCTGCCAGCGGGCGAACGCCGGCATCAGGCGGGAGTGACCGTTGCCGCCGGTGGCGAGGTGGCGCTCGGCCTCCACCACGGCTTCGTCGGCCCGCCCGGCCAGCAGCAGGCAGTGCACCCGCAGCCGCTGGGCGGCGGTGGCCAGGGGCGGCGGCACCTCGTCGAGCGGCGCGCCGGCGAGGGCGTCCAGGGCGGCCTCGGGATCGCCCGCCATCTCGGCCATCGCCGCGCGGATGCCCCGGGCGGCCAGGCGCACGACGGGGTGGCGGTCGGCACCCGGTACCGCGTGGGCGCGTGCGGCCAAGCCCACGATGCGGGCGACATCGCCTCGTGACGGGGCGACCACGGTTCCCAGGGCGAGGGCGACGACCTCCCCGTCGGGGTCGGCCCGCCGGCCGAACTCGGCCGCCGCCCGGTCGAGGAGGCCGTCGATGCGGGGATCGGTGAAGTCCTCGGTGGCGCACGCCGCCGCCTCGAGGACGGCGAGCTCGGGGGTCTCGCGCTGGTCGGCGGGCACCAGGTGGAGCCAGCCGCGTGCGGTGTCGACGGGCAGCACGCTGAGGGTGGAGCGCACCAGGGCGAGGCCCACCCGCGCCAGCGCCTCCCAGTCGCCGTGCCGGGCCGCCAGCCACCCGGCCCGTACGAGGTCACCGCGAGCGGCCAGCTCGGCGACGGCGCGAGCGGGCATGGCGCGCGCCTCGGCCGGGTCGAGGGACGCCGCCGCCGGGGCGAGCCACAGCTCATGGGCGCGAAAGGCGCCCGGGCCGGCGGGCGAGACGAGCGGGACCTGCGCCGCCAGGCGCGCCAGGTCGACCGGCGTGTCCACCATCCGGGCGACCAGCTGGTGGTCCCCGCATCCCACGACGGCCAGCGCGTAGAGGGCACGGCGGTCGCACGAGGTCAAGCGGGCGAGGACCTCCTCGCGTGCGTACTCGGTGCTGGCGGCGGGCGAAGCGGCCAGGGCGAGGCGCACGAGGGCGGGCCAGCCGTGGAAGCGGTCGTCGATCGGGGCGCAGCCGAGCACGTCGGCCAACCGCGCCTGCTCGGTCGCCGTGAAGACCAGGTCGTGCTCGGCGATCTCGTGCACCAAGCCTCGACAGCGCAGGTGCGCCAGCGGGGTAGGAGGCGGGCGCTGCCCGGCCAAGACCAGGTGGGCGTGGGCGGGCAGGCGGCGGACGAGGTCGGCGAGGAAGGCGCCGGCCGACGAGTCGTCGGGGATCACGTGCACGTCGTCGAGGACGACGCTCACCTGCACGGGGGCGTGCGCTCGCATCGTGGCGAGGACGTCCCCCAGGGGGTCGCCCGTCCCCGGGACGCCGTGCAGGGCCACCACGATGTCGGCCGCGAGGCGTCCGGCGTCCTCGTGGCCGGCCGCACAGCTGACCCACGCCTCCACGCCCACGGGCGCGGCGGCGTGGCTGCGCACGGCCTGGGCCAGGGCGGTGGTCTTGCCGAAACCGGGCCCGGCGATCACCACGGTGACGGGGTGACGCCAACGGGCCGCCAGGCGCCCGACGACGTGGGCCCGCCACACCTCTTGGGGCATCGGCGGCGGTGGGCCGGCGTGGGTCGGGTCGGTACTGCGCTGCAGCCGCGCGTCGCTCCCCCTCGGCATCGGGGGGAATGGAGTGCCCAGTGCGGTCGGGAGATACGGCTTCGTGGTTAGCGCCCGGTTAGCGGTGGCCCGCCACGGTGCCGGTCGAGCGGCGAACGGCGCCGCCATCCGCCGAAAGGACCATCGTGGCATCCATCACCAACATGAACCTCTCGATCGTGCGCAACGTCGCCAACGCCGACATCACGCTCACCTTCGACATCGTGTGGGGCCTGTTCGACCAGGCGACCAACCTCACCTACCTCGAGACGTTCACCATGAAGGAGGACGACACCGGCCAGGACGGCGACAACCCGCCGATCGGCGACGACCCGGTGAGCGTCGGCCTGCAGCCGCTCGTGCTCGTGGCGTCCGGCGGCCAGGCGGTGACGAGCCGTACCCGGACGGCGACCATCCCGTTCGCCAACCTCGACGGCGACGTCGGCGACGACGAGATCCGGGCGCTGATCACGCTGACGCCTCAGCTGCCGGCCGCCGTCAGCCGGGAGAGCAACGCCGTCACCGTCGTCGCCCCCTGACCCCTGGGTCGGGCGTTCAGACGCGTTGGAAGCGGCCGGGCTCGACCTCGGCCGCTTCGGCGCGGCCCAGCATCCGTTGCAGATGCAACCACGCGCTACGGCGCTCGACCGAGTCGGCGAACACGTGCTGCACGTGGGGCCGGTAAACGAACCGGTGGGCCACCATGTCGTCCAGCGTGTGCGGCTCGGCCAGGAACGCGAGCATCGCCTGGTGCCGCCGATCGATGACGGCGCCGAACTCGTCCACCATGCGCACGAAGGTGGCGCGCCCCTCCACCACACCCTTGTGGTGGAACGTGACGTAGTGGTCGGCCTCCTCCTCGCGCACCCGGGCCAGGCTGGCCTCGAAGTCGTCGAGGTCGCTCCAGGCGTCGCCGTAGTAGGGGCCGAAGCCGGTGAGGTCGATGTCGGACAGGAAGAAGACGCCGTCGGATATCCGGAACCCGCTGTGCCCGCGAGTGTGGCCGGGAAGGTGCACGGCCTGCACGGTGACGCCGCCGAGGTCGAACACGTGGCCGTCGCCGAAGCCTTGGGCGTCGGGGCGGGGGGCGTAGAAGAACTCCTCCACGACCGTGTGGCGGAACTCGTCCTCGGCCGGGCCCGAGAGCCCGTACACCGCCATCAGGCCGTCGAGGCTGCGGGCACCGGGCAGATCGTCGTGGTGGATGTGGACCCGCGCTGCCGGAAAGAACCCGTTGCCGGCCATGTGGTCCTCGTGGCTGTGGCTGTTGAGGACGGCGTCGACGCGGGTGGGCGCGCCGCCGCGCTCCACCACCGTGACCGACGGGTCGATGATCACGGTCTCGCCGGCGCCCCGCACCAGGACGGAGTTCCCCGACGGGTAGCTGCCCTGGGCGGCGCCCATCAGCACGCTCACCGTCGGCGTCAGCCTTCGCTCGTCGTCACCCCACTCGACCACCGGCAGGAAGCTACCGTCACCTCCCGCAGGAGCGGGGCCGCTCGGCCACGGTGAGGACAGGCGGCAGCACCACGCCCGCGGGCAACCGTCCCACCCGTCGCTGGTACATCACCCGCAGGCCGGCGGCCGTCACCATCGACCGCATCTGCTCTCTGGTCGGCCAGTACAACGGTTGGCGGACCCGCCGGCTCCACCGGTGCGTCCACTCGGTGATGAGCGGTGACGGCGGGTTGACCAGGGCGAGGTAGACCCGTCCGCCGGGCTCGAGGGCGCGGGCGAACTCGGCCAGCGCCGTTGCCTGGTCGGGGTACCAGTGGAAGGACTCGGTGCACACGATGGCGTCGACGCGGGCGGGGGCCACCGGCAGGGCCAGGGCGTTGGCCTGCACCCAGGGCACCCGCCGGCTGCGCTGGGCCGCCTGCTGGAGCATCCCGGGGGAGTAGTCGCACCCCACCGCCGTGACCCCCAGCTCGGCCGCCAGGCGGGTCGTGAGCAGCCCGGTGCCGCAGCCCACGTCGAGGACCCGCCGCGGCGCCTGGCGGCGCAGCGCCGCCACCACGGCGTCCTGCACGGGCCGGTAGACGACGGCCTGCAGGTACGGGTTGTCGTAGGTCCAGGACCACCGATCGAAGAACCGCCGGGACGCGGCCCGGCCAGAGGCCATGGCAGCTTCGTAGCAGACCGTCGTTACGCTCGCCCACCGTGGCCGGGGAGCTGGACGCCGAGACGCTGGACTACGCCCACCGCATGTTCGATGCCGCCCGGTCCGGCCGCACCGACCTGCTGGCCGCCAACGTCGATGCGGGCCTGCCCGTCAACCTCACCAACGACAAGGGCGACACGCTGCTCATCCTGGCCGCCTATTACGACCATCCCGACACCGTGCGCGCCCTGCTCGCCCGCGGCGCCGACCACGGGCGGGTGAACGACCGGGGGCAGACGGCGCTGGGCGCGGCCGTGTTCCGCCAGTCGGCAGCCGGCGTCGAGGCCTTGCTGGCGGCGGGCGCCGATCCGGCGGCGGGCGGTCCCTCGGCCATCGAGGTGGCCCGCTTCTTCGGTCTGCCCGCCATGCTGGCCCGCCTGGAGGCGGCCTCCCGCTGAGTACGGCGGCGGACGCCGTCGCGTCAGCTCACCCGCACCATCCGCTTGCCGATGTTGTCGCCGTGGAGCAGGCCGATGAGCGCGCGCGGGGCCGCCTCCAGGCCCTCGACGATGTCTTCGCGTACCACCAGCTTCCCGTCGGCGATCCATCCCGCCAGCTCGTCGGTGGCCTCCGCCCGCCGGTCGAAGGCGTCCATCACGATGAACCCCTCCATCCGCAGCCGCTTGGTGACGAGCAACCCGGGCACGCCCCGCGGGCCGGGCGCGGGCGTCGCCGTGTCGTACTGGGACACCACACCGCAGCAGGGGATGCGCCCCCGCTCGTTCATCAGGAACAGGGCGGCACCGAGGATGTCACCGCCCACGTTGTCGAAGTACACGTCGATGCCGTCGGGGCACGCCGCCTTGAGGGCCCGGTACACCGGCGCGGCCTTGTAGTCGACGGCGGCGTCGAAGCCGAGCTCGTCGGTGATCCACGCCGCCTTCTCGGGCGAGCCGACGATGCCCACGACCCGGCATCCCTTGATCCGGGCGATCTGGCCGGCGACGTTGCCCACCGCGCCGGCCGCCGCCGACACCACGACGGTCTCCCCCGGGCGCGGTTGGCCGATGTCGAGCAGGCCGAAGTAGGCAGTGAGCCCGGTGATGCCGAGCACGCTCAAGTGATGCGACAGAGAACCGTGAGGGACCACCTTGGTAACGGCCCGGGCGGGCACGACGGCGTAGTCCTGCCACCCCGTCGTGGCCTCGACGATGTCACCGGCCGCCAGCGACGGGTCGTTCGAGGCCACCACCTCCGACAGCGCCTGGCCGTGCATGACGTCGCCCTGCAGCACCGGGGCCGTATAGGTCGCCCCCTGCATCCACGCCCGGTTGGCGGGGTCGATCGACAACAGGCGCGTGTGGCACAGCACCTCGCCCGGTCCGGGCTCGGGCACCGGTGCCTCCTCGAGGGCGAAGTGGCGCTCTTCGAGCGGCCCGTTGGGCAGTTCGACGACACGGATCTGGCGGTTGGTCCCCACGCCCATACCCTCGCACGGTCCTCGGCCTTGCGGGAGGCTCGGCGCGAAATCCGCCACATGCGGAGGAATCGCGCCGAGAAGCGTCTTCAGACCGCTACGGGGGTGAACTCGCAGGGCATCTTCTTGATGCCGTGAATGAAGTTCGAGCGCAGCATCTGGGGCTCAGCGGTGATCTCGATGTCGGGCAGGGTCCGGAAGAGCTCCTCGAACATCACCGTCATCTCCCGCCGGGCCAGGTTGGCGCCGAGGCAGAAGTGGGGGCCACCGCCTCCGAAGCCGACCTGGTCGCCGTTGCGCCGGACGTCGAATCGCAGCGGGTCCGCGAACTCGGTCTCGTCACGGTTGGCGGCGTAGTACCACATGACCACTTTGTCGCCGGCCTTGATCGGCTGGCCCGCGATCTCGGTGTCCTCCGTCGCCCGGCGGCGCATGTGGAGCACGGGCGAGGCCAGACGCACGATCTCGTCGACCGCGGTGGGCGCGATGCCGGCGAAATCGTCCATCCAGACCCGGCGTTGGTCGGGGTGGTCGGTCAGCATCTTCATGCCGTGGCTGATGGCGTTGCGCGTCGTCTCGTTGCCGGCGGCGGCCAGCAAGATGGTGAACTTGGCGAACTCCTCGAGGCTGAGGCGCTCGCCGTCGACCTCGGCGTGCACCAGCGTGGTGGCGATGTCGTCGCGGGGGTTCTCGAGGCGATCGCGGGCGAGCTCGACGGCATAGTCGTAGAGCTCCTTGGTCTCCCGCATGAATTGCTCGAAGTCGAGGTTGAAGTCGGGGTCACCGGGACCCAGGATCACGTTGGTGAGCTCGAACACCCGCCGTTCGTCGGCCGGCGGAATACCCAGCATGTCGCAGATGATCTGGAGCGGGAACGGTGCTGCGAACAGCTCGACGAAGTCGCCCCCGCCGGTGTCGGCCGCCTTGGCCACCAGCCGTTGCGCCCGCTCCCGCACGCTGTGCTCGAGCTGGGCGACGGCCTTGGGCGTGAACCCCTTCTGGATGAGCATGCGCAGACGGGTGTGGCGAGGAGGGTCGGAATTGATCATCGACCCGAAGAGCTCGTCCATCTCCGGCGTCTGGTCGATGATGGTGATGCCCGACGCACTCGAGAATCGCTGCACCTGGCGATTGACCATCTTGATGTCGCTGTGGCGGACGATCGACCAGAAGCCGGGGCCCATGGGGAACCCGGGCGAGAACTCCGCCTCGTGGTGGAACGTGACGGGCGACTCGCGTCGGAGGACGGCGAAGGCGGCGTCCTTGTCCTCGGCGGGGAGCTCCCAGAACGCCATCTCCCCGAGTTGGATCTCGTCGACCGTCCAGGTGCGCGCAGCCATGGATGGACGGTAGCGCCGCCGATCGCGGCGATGCTCGGGAGAACCAGTTCGACGCGCTGCGTGACGCCATGCGCGCCCAAGTGCCTACCCCGAGGCGAGCTGGGGGATCCCAGGAGGCAGAGCCGGCGCGGAACTCATCGTTGCGGCGCCGGTCAAGTGGTGAGCGACGGGACAGGCGCGAACGGCTGGTCGCCGACGGCAACGGCGATGAGATCGTCGTAGCTGGCGCGCTCGCCCGCGGTGAAGAGCGCCGCGAACGCGGTGTCGCCGAGGTCGGCGCGACCGGCGGCGAGGCCGGCCTCCAGGTACTGCCGCCGTCCGGGCAGCATGTAGCCATAACCGGTGCGGCCGGCAAGGGCCTGGGCGCCACCGGCCACGAAGGCGGCCTCGCCGCTGGCTCCAGTGGCGCCGAGCGCGCCGGCCAGGACGGTGAGTCCGTACAAGACGCCCGCGGTCTCGCCGATGGCGTGGGCGAGGGCCACCGAGCGCCGGGCCGCCTCGACTCGCCCGCCCAGATCGTCACAGGGGTCGACCAGGACGAGGGTGGCGAGCGCTTGGGCCTCACATGACGCGCACGGGATCCGGAGCGCAGTGGCGAGCGCGGTGCGAGTGTCGTGGCGAAGCTGTTCCGGATCGGCGCCGATCACGACGCCCACGTCGGCTCGCGAGCTCAGCAGGCCGTCGGCCAGGTGGGTGTCGCCCATGGCGCGCAGCTGCTGTCCCACCGGTTCGAGGCCTCGGTACGTCTGCTCGGGGGCGCCTTCGAGCACGTGCGTCCAGGCGACGACGAACTCCCCCCAGAGCCGGGCTTGGCCTTCGAGCGCGTCCATGCGGCGCCCGGCGAAGGCCCGGGCGGTGGCGGCGTCGCCCGCCAGCGTCGCGCAGAAGGCGACGGCAACGGCGGCGGCGGCCACGGCCCGGTCGTCACCGTCGGCCCGCTCGGCCAGCTGCTGCGCGGCGGCCGCCAGCTCCTGGCCGGCACGGAGGTCGGAGAACGCCACCAGCAGGCTGGCGGTCCACAACGCCTCCACCCGGGCGCCGACATCCATCGTGACGGCGGCTTCGGCCAGGGTCCGCAGCCACCGCACGCCTTGGGCCCGGCGCGTGCCCCCGGCCAACCAGTACGTGAACAACCCCAGCACGGCGGGCAGCGCCCGCTCGGCCCGCGCCGGGTCCAACGCGCTCCAGCCGAGAGCTTCTTCGAGGTTGTCGAGGTCGGCGTCGATGCGGGCCAGCCACGTTCCCTGATCGCCGCCGGCGAGCTCGGGTCCGGCTTGGGCGGCCAGCCCGAGGGCCCAGTCGAAGTGTCGCTCGCGCCACACCGCCAGCCGACCGGCCCGGTCGAGGTGGCCCCAGGCGTAGTCCCGGATCGTCTCGAGCAGCCGGTAGCGGCGCTCGGCGCCGATCGTCCCGGTGACGACGAGCGAGCGGCGTACCAGGCGGGCCAGTACCTCCAACACCGACGTGCACTCGATGCCTTCACCCGCCACCACCGTTTCGATCGCGTCCAACGAGGTCAGCCCGCGGAACACGGCCAGCCGGTCGAACACGATCCGGTCGGGTTCGTCGAGCAGGCCGTAACTCCAGTCGAGCACCGCGTCCATGGTGCGATGACGCTCGCTGCCCCCGCGCTCGGGGCTGCGCAGCGCCAGGGCGTGGTCGGCGAGACGCCGCTCTATCTGGGCGGGGGTGAGCACGTCGACCTGGGCGGCGG
>JBIOZN010000030.1:0-3925 GCA_044871175.1 Acidimicrobiales bacterium
CGAGCGGCTGGCGGGCACGTCCACATCGGCCTGGGCCAGGAGGCGGTTGGCGACCTCGAGGATCGGCGCCGGCACGCGGTAGCCGATGGTGAGCTCGGCCTGGGCGGCGGCGCCCCGCGTCCGGACGGGAGCGAGCAGGGCGAGCACCCGGTCCCAACGGCCGGGGGCGCCCGGGGCGGTGGCCTGGGCGAGGTCGCCGAGCACGGTGAGCGAACCGCTGGGCGCGCGCCGGGCGACGGCCCGGAGCGCCATCGGTGTGAGGTCCTGGGCCTCGTCCACGATGACGTGCCCGAACGTGGCCGGGGGCCCGTCGAGCAGCCCGGTGGCCTCGTCGAGGAGGGCGAGGTCAGCCGCCGCCCACGCCGGGCCCTCACGCCGCCGGGGCTTGAGAAGGGCGCGCCGCTCCTCCTCGTCCAGGATGCCCGCGCCGGCCTGGGCGAGCTCGGCGGGGCGCGTGAGGAGGCGGGTGACCAGGTCGAGGGGCCGCACGACGGGCCACACCCGGTCGATCAGCGTGCGGGCGGCGGGCGGCACCGGGACGGCCTCGCCGTCGCCGCGCGCCAGGCGTCGGCCTACCTCTTGCGCGGCCAGGGCACGGAACGCCTCCCGCCGCCGATTGAGGGGTGCCCGGCCGGCGGCCGCGTCGGCCACCCACGCGGCCACGTCGCCGGGCTCGATGGTGACGTGGCGTAACCCGTGCCCGAAGCGCACGGGCTCGGTGGGGACCCGCAACCGGGCGAGGGCCGCTCGCTCGATGACCGTCGCCATCCGGGCGTCGCCCTTCAGGACGGCGACCGCCGGCGGGTCGGTGGCGGTGACCGCCAGCTTGGGCACCAGCAGCTCGTCCAGCGTGCGTTGCTGCACGGACCGTTCGCCCAGGGAGGGCAGCACGTCGGCGATGTAGGCGAGGAACACCCGGTTGGGGCCCACCACCAGGACGCCCTCGTGCTCCAGTCGCTGGCGGTGTTCGAACAACAGGTAGGCGGCCCGGTGCAGGCCCACCGCCGTCTTGCCCGTGCCCGGGCCGCCCTGTACGACCAGGCAGGTGTCCAGCGGAGCACGGATGACCAGGTCCTGCTCGGCCTGGATGGTGGCCACGATCTCCCGCATAGCCCCGGTGCGGGCGGCGCCCATCTCGGCCAGCACGGGGTCGGGGATCCCACCGGCGACGACTGCGCCGTCGGGGTCGTCGAGGTGCTCGTCGTTGTAGCCCACGAGCACACCGGATCGCAGGCTGTAGCGCCGGCGGCGGCGCAGGTCCACGGGGTCGACCACGGTGGCCCGGTAGAACGGCGCCGCCACCGCCGCCCGCCAGTCGACGACGACCGGGTGGTAGCGGCCGTCGTCGATGTGGCGCTTGCCGATGCGGTAGACCTCGCCGGTGATGGTGTCGATGCGGCCGAAGAAGTCGGCGGCGTCGGGCGGCGCGAGAGCGGCCAGGGCCCGCCGGAGCACGACATCGGCGTACTCGGCCGTGACCTCATCGGCCGCCACCGGCAGGCCGCCGGCCAGCATGGCCTGGTACCGGGCGATCAGGGCCTCCCGGCAGGCGCGCGCGTGCTCGAGCGCAGTGCGCTCGGCGCCCAGCTCGGGGAAGACCGCCTCGGTGGAGCAGTCGACGGCGCTCACGGGGTTGTCGATGCTGGCGTCCCGGGGCGCCGGGCGCCAGCCATTTCCGCGGCCGTCGGCGCTCATCCGGCGATCCAGCCCCGTTCACGGATCCTTCACGCCCGTCGCGGTGTCGTATGCCGCCAGGGACCCGGTCGACCTTCCTGGCCCCGTGCTCGGCTTCGTGGGCGTGCACCTCGGCCTGCGCACTGAGGGTGACGACCTCGTGCCCATCGTTCACCAGGGCGCCGATCCCGACCGCGCCGGGAGGGCTGCGCAACCCGCCGCCGGCGCCCGAAGCCGGCCTTTGTGGAGGGTTCGGGTCGTCCTGCGACCTCAACCCTTCACAGAGCTGAGGCGGGAAGCCGCCCCGGCTACAGCAGCAACTGCATGACGGCCACGTCGAGCCAGCGCCCGAACTTGCGCCCGACCTGGCGCTCCACCCCGACCAACTCGAACCCGCAGCGCTCGTGCAGCACCCGCGAGGCCTGGCCGGAGGCCTCGATCCGTGCCATGACGGTGTGGAAGCCGTTGGCCCGCGCCACCTCCACGACGTGGGCCAGCAGCCGGCGGCCCACGCCCAGCCCCTGGCGGTCCCGGCGCACGTACACCGAATCCTCCACCGTCGTGCGGTAGGCCGGGCGGTCCTTGTAGGGCGACAGGGCGGCGAACCCCAGCACCTCGCCGCCTTCTTCGGCCACCACCGCGCCGAAGGCCCCCGAGCGAGCCGCCAGCCACGCCTCCTGTTCGACCCGGCTGCGCGCCACGAGGTCGAAGGTGGCCGTGGATGTGGCTACTTCCAGGTTGTAGATCGCCCGGATGCCCTCGGCGTCGGCCACGGTGGCTAGGCGCAGCTGCACGTCGCTATGATGGCGCCCCGGTCTGCGGCCCTGCCGCGCCCGCCCTCTTAGCTCAGTCGGCAGAGCACAGCCATGGTAAGGCTGGTGTCGTGGGTTCGATTCCCACAGAGGGCTCCCGGCCGACGGCGGCCCGCCCGTCGCCGCCGGGCCCTGTGTACCTGGCGGCGTAGCTCAGTTGGTCAGAGCACTCGGCTCATAATCGAGTGGTCGTCGGTTCGAGTCCGACCGCCGCTACCACCACCCAGCATCCCTTCTCCCGGAAGGTAGCCCCACGATGAGCAAGGCCAAGTTCGAGCGTAACAAGCCCCATGTGAATATTGGGACGATGGGTCATATTGATCATGGGAAGACGACGTTGACGGCGGCGATCACTAAGACGTTGGCGGAGGATGGGTTGGCGTCGTATACGCCGTTTGATCAGATTGATAAGGCGCCGGAGGAGAAGGCGCGGGGGATTACGATTTCGATCGCGCATGTGGAGTATCAGACGCCGAACCGCCATTACGCGCATGTGGATATGCCGGGGCATGCGGATTATATCAAGAACATGATTACGGGGGCGGCGCAGGTGGATGGGGCGATTCTGGTGGTGGCGGCGACGGATGGGCCGATGCCCCAGACTCGGGAGCATGTGTTGTTGGCCCGCCAGGTGGGGGTGCCGTACATCGTGGTGGCGTTGAACAAGGCGGACGCGGTGGATGACGAGGAGTTGTTGGAGTTGGTGGAGTTGGAGGTGCGGGAGCTGTTGAACGAGTACGAGTTCCCGGGGGATGATGCGCCGGTGGTGCGGGTGTCGGCGTTGAAGGCGTTGGAGGGTGATGACGGGTGGAAGGCGAAGATCCGGGAGTTGATGGAGGCGGTGGATGCGTCGGTGCCGGAGCCGGTGCGGGAGTTGGACAAGCCGTTTTTGATGCCGATTGAGGATGTGTTCACGATCACGGGGCGGGGCACGGTGGTGACGGGGAAGGTGGAGCAGGGGATCGTGAAGACGGGTGATGAGGTGGAGATCGTGGGGTTGCGGGCCACGCAGAAGACGGTGTGTACGGGGGTGGAGATGTTCCGCAAGTTGTTGGATCAGGGGCAGGCGGGGGACAATATTGGGGCGTTGTTGCGGGGGACGGAGAAGGATGACGTGGAGCGGGGCCAGGTGTTGGCCAAGCCGGGGTCGATCACGCCGCACACTGATTTCGAGGCGCAGGTGTACGTGCTCACCAAGGAGGAGGGGGGGCGGCACAAGCCGTTCTTCAACAACTACCGGCCCCAGTTCTACTTCCGGACGACGGATGTGACGGGGACGATCCAGTTGCCGGAGGGTACGGAGATGGTGATGCCGGGGGACAACATCACGATGACGGTGCAGTTGGGTAAGCCCATCGCCATGGATGAGGGTCTGCGGTTCGCCATCCGCGAGGGTGGACGCACCGTGGGCGCCGGCCGCGTCGTCAAGATCCTCAAGT
>JBIOZN010000031.1:0-2462 GCA_044871175.1 Acidimicrobiales bacterium
CCTCTACGGTGCATCCGGCTGCCTGCGGCAGGAATCTGCACCCGCCCGAGCCTTCAACCGGCGGCGCGGATGCGGTCGAGCAGCCCGGGGTCCACGGCCTCGTCGGGCACGGTCTCGGGGCCGGCGAACAGGCCGATGAAGAGCGGGAACACCTCGGGGTCCATGCGGTCCATCCGCTCGAACACGAAGGCGCGTCGTGCCTCACGGTTGTCGGCGTCCTCCACCTGGGTCACGGCCATGACGTCGGCGCCCAGGCGCGCCCGCTCCATCCGGCCCAGCCGCTCTCGACCGTAGGGCGTGAAGTCGGGCGGTCGACGGGCGCCGTCGATCACCAGGTCGCGCACCGTCCGGGCGTCGCGCATGGCGATCGACAGCCCCTGGCCGACGATCGGGTCGTTCCAGCCGGCGGCGTCGCCGATCAACACCACCCCGTCGGCGTAGGGGGTGTCGGTCCAGGTGTCGTCGCCCGGATAGGTGGCACACGGCCCCGCAGGCGTGGCCGCGCGCACGTCGCGTGCCCACGGGTAGCAGCCCACGTCCCACGCGTCCAGGAACCGGCTCGTGCCCTCGGGGCCGGCGAAGCGGTGCTGCCCGGAGAGACCGGTGCACACGTAGGTTCGTCCCCGCCCGTGACCCTGGAGGAACATCAGCATCATCACGTCGCCCTCGGACACCACCGCGTCGTGTTCGTCGGGCACGCCGTCGAGCCCGGCGAGGAGGAGCCCGGCGATGTAGCCGATCGGCGCTTGCCGCTGCAGCTCGATGCCGACCTGGCGCCGCACCACCGACTGCCGACCGTCGGCGCCGACCACCAGCGGGGCCGTCACCTCGGCCGTCCCCGTGCCGGCCGTGTAGGAGACGGTCACGGGCGAGCCCGCGACCAGGCGCACGTCGCGCACTCCCCGAATCGCGGTGGCTCCGGCGGCGGTGGCGGCGTCGAGCAGCGCCTGGCAGGCATCGGGATGGCGCAGGTTCAAAGAGCCGGAAACGCCCTCCAGGATCATCCCCACCGGCAGGGGTGACCGAGCGCCAATGCCTTCGGCGTAGCGGTCCCACGCGGTCGCCACATGGGCGCCGGCATCGAGCAGGACGTCTTCGACACCCAGGGTCCGGGCCTCGCGCACGCCCCAGGGCACCATGCTCTCGCCCCGGACCCGATCCTGGTACTCGACGCTGGCCTCGAGCAGGGTGACCCCGAGCCCATCTCGCGCGAGCGCGCAGGCGAGGGAGGCACCGGCGATGCCGCCGCCCACGATCACGACGTCACTGGCCACGGCCACGGTGGACTCCTTTCCCGCGCACGGGCCGAGCGTAGGGACGCACCTGGCGGGTATGCATCGGCATATGGCCAGCGAGCACACCGTCGCCGACGACATCGTCTACGACCTCATCAGCATCCAGTACCACGCCCTCAAGGGCGCCGAGGTCTACGACAAGTACATCGAAGACGCCCACGAGCACGAAGACGTGGTGGCCTTCATCCGCCAGGTCAAAGAGGAGGACAACCAGCGGGCCGTGCGCGCCCACGACCTGCTGCGCCAGCTCACCAAGGGCGGCATCGGCTGAGCGGGGTCAGGCGGCGCTGAGGGCGGCGTCGAGGCGGGCGAGGGCCCCAGGGGTGCGTACCCCCCACCAGAACAGGTCCTGGCCGTCCACCAGCAAGGCCCGCGGCGCCACTTGAGCCAGCTCGGGCAAGTGCCGCTCGGCGAACGGATACGGCTCGGTGGGGGCCAGCACCCAGTCGGGATGGCGGGCGGCGGCGTCCTCGAGCGTCGTCACCGGGTAGCGCTCAGGGGAGTCGGCGTAGGCGGTGGCCACCCCGAGGGCGGCCAGCACCGACGCCCCGTAGGTGTCGGCGCCGATCGTCATCCACGGCCGCCGCCAGATGGGCACGAAAGCCCGGCCCCGCATGGGCCCCGGGTCGCTGTCGAGCAGGCGCACGGCGACCGGCGCGACGTCGACGGCGGCCGGCGCGACCGCGACGTCGACGGCGGCGGCCAAGGCGGCCAGCGCGGGCCCGACGTCGGCGACCGTGCGCACGTGGGTCACGTGCAGACGGAGTGCGGCGGCGGCCAGGGCGTCGGCGTCCGGGCGCCGGTTCTCCTCGTCGTCCATGACGACCACGTCGGGGGCCAGGGCGGTGATGGCGGCGAGATCGGGGTCCTTCGTGCCCCCCACGCGGGGCACGCCCGGGGCCAGGCAGAAGCGCGTCACCGCCACCGGCGTGATCCCCCAGGCCAGCAGGGTCTCGGTGACCGACGGAACGAGGCTGACGACGCGCATGGGGGCCGGCCGTCAGCGGCCCAGCAGCCTGGCCTTCTGCTCGTTGAACTCGGCCTGGTTGATGACGCCGCGTTGCAGGAGGCCCTCGAGCTTCTCCAACTGACCGACGACGTCGGCGGCGGGCGGAGGCAGCGGGGCGCTGCTGGCGACCGGGGCGACCGGGGCGACCGGGGCGACCG
>JBIOZN010000032.1:0-3620 GCA_044871175.1 Acidimicrobiales bacterium
GTGGGGTAGTCGCGGAACTCGAGCCCGGCCGTGCAGATCATCGGCTCGTCGTCATGGGCGACGACCTGGTTCGGCGCGAAGAAGCGGGTGTCCACCATGAAAGGGATCAGCACCACCCTCTCGGAGGGCTGACCGAGACGTTCGACGACGAAGCGCTGCTGGCGCGACGAGTAGACGAGCACGGTGTCGACGTAGCGGCCGAGCCGGAACAGCCGATACAGCCACGCCTTCTTCCCCACCGACAGGAGATGGCCGATCATCACGTGTGGGCTCGGCCGCCGCCCGGTGAGGCGCATGAGCAGGGCCAAGGGAAGGCCCACCTGCTCGCCGTCGCTGACGACGACGTCGTAGCGGCGCCGGCACCGGAAGCACGCCCAGGCCACCAGGGCGAAGCGCCCGGCGGCGCCGGGGAGCAGGCGAGCGGCCCGGGGATGGCGGCGCCGGGCCTCCCCGACATCCAGGAGGTCGGCGCCCATGGTGTCGGCGAGCTCGAGGTAGTCGGCTCGGGGCCGGCGGCCCGCCGCGGCCTCGGCCCCCCGCCGCGGGTCGACGTCGCCCGACACCGTCAACAGCACCCGACGGGAGGCGTCTGGCCCGGGCTTCATCTCGGTGGGCCCTCCCCGGCCAGGCCGGCGAGCAGCTGAGCCAACTGGTGCACGTTCTTCTCGGCGTTGAAGTCACGCCCGACCAGCTGCTGGGCCGCCGCGCCCAGGCGTTGCCGCAGGTCGGAGTCGGTGGCCAGCGCGCGCAACGCGGCCACCAGGGCGTCGTGATCGTCGAGGGGCACGACCAGGCCGGTGTCGCCGGGGCGCACGATCTCGGGGATGGCGGCCACGGCGGTGGACACCAGGGGCAGTCCCGCGGCGCCCGCCTCCGACAGAACCATCGGCAGGCAGTCGCCCCGGGTGGGCAGGCAGAACACGTGGCAACGGTGATAGAGCGCGACCAGATCGGGGCTGTTGGGCTGCATCCCCCCGTGGACGGTGACGCCGGGCTGCGCTGGCACCGCAGCCTTGGTGACGAGCTCGAGCGCCACCTCGAGGTCGGGCCGGTCGGCCGCCAGTTGCCCTCGCAGGGAGGCAAAGGCGCGCAGCAGGAGGTCTCCGCCCTTGCGCTCGAGGTCGCCGCCCACGAAGAGGATCCGCACCGGTCCGGCGGGCGCAGGACCGGCCCGGCGCCACACTGATGGGTCGACCCCGGGGGGGATCACCGTGATGGCGTCGGGGTCGATGCCATACCCGTCGACGACTCCGCCTTTGGCCCAGCGCGACCAGGTGACGATGTGGGCGGCCCGTCGGAAGCAGGCCTGGTTGGCCCGCCACTTGAGCTGCTCCAGCCGAGGGTGCCCCGGCTCGTGGCCATAGTGGGCACCGAGCTCGTCGTACTGCAGGGGGGTGGCGTCGAGCGAGACGACGGTGGGGATCCGGCGCATCCACCGGCGGGCGAGCACGGCCGGGACCTGGGTGTGGATGAACAAGGCGTCGAGCGGTGCCCGCCGGCCGAGGGCGCGCAGGGCCCGGCGGGCCCGCAGACCGGCCCGCACTGTCCAGTTCGAGCCGTACCCGGGGACACGGGCCGACCAGCCGGTCGCCTCGTAGTCGATGGTGGCGATGTCGGCGTCGATGCCGGCTTCGCGAGGCAGGAGCGTGCTGAGCGTGTCGGCCTGCGTGACGTGGCCCAGGCTGCGCTCCAGCACGAACCCGACGTGGGGTCGACGCCGGGGGACCGGCGGGCCCGTTTCGTCGTCCATGTCAGAGGGCCCGCACGACCCGAGCGGGCACGCCCACGGCCAACGACCGAGGAGGTACGTCCTGTGTCACCAGACTGGCCGCCCCGATCGCGCTGCCCTGTCCGATGGTGACCCCACCGAGGACGATGACCCGCGCTCCGATCCACACGTTGTCCTCGATTCTGATCGGCTTGGACTCGGGCCGCTCCAGGCGGCGCTCCGGTTCGAGACGATGGAAATCGTTGTCCATGATGATGACGTGGGTGCCGATCAGGCAGTGCGCGCCGATATACACATGATCGGCGGCGGCGATGGACCCGCCGTAGTTCACCAGGGTGCGTTCGCCGATCTCGAGGGTGCCGCCGGGCATGCTCACCAGTTCGAGGGTGGCGACGTCGGACACGAGCTGGACTCGCGACCCGATGATCATTCGCCCGCCGTTGTAGACGGCAGGGCGTCCTCGCACCCGCACTCGCGTGCCCACGGAAGTGGCGTCGCGCAGCGACCACCGGGCCTGCAGGACGCTGCGTCCGGTCCCCCAGAGCGCTCGAGGGCTGGCGGTCACGGGGTGGCCTTCCGGGCCGGCGCCTGGCCGTTGTGCATGAGCCGGTGAAAGGCGGCCGCCCCGCCCAGCTGCTCGGCCATCCCCTCGTAGTAGTTCAGGTTGTAGAGCCCGCTCAGCGCGGCGCGAGCGACGGCCGGGGCATGGACCGCCTCGGCCACCGTCGCCGCCCCCCGAAAGATCTGACGGGCGGCCGCCGCCGTGCGGCGCCGCCCCAAACAGGCGCGCGTCACCCCCCGCACCAGGGCATGCCGGTGCCCGTACTCCCGGCTCACCATCTCCAGGATCCGGTTGCCAGGGTGCTCACGGGCGAACACCACGTCGTTGGCGCCGTAGTCGTAGGCGTTCTGGAGCCAGGACCGGAACGACCGGTCGGCGTAGTGGTACCCGACGGCCTGGGGGTCGAAGGTGAAGCGTGCCCCGGCTTCGTGCAGGCGGTAGGCGAGCTCGACATCCTCGGCCCGGCGAAAGCGGGTGTCGAAGCCGCCGACGGCGAGGACCTGGTCTCGGGCCAGCGACGCATTGCCGGTGTAGAACTGCCGGAACGTGGCGCCGTACTCGCCGCGCTCCATGGCGTCGTACTGCTTGTAGAGCATGTCCTGCTCCCACCGCACCCAGGGCGCCAGCTCGAAGTCGGGCGGGGTGAGCATGGGACCGATCACGACTGCCCCCGGCCCCTCGCGTTGGTGGTTGGCCAGGTGCCGTTCCAGCAGCGGTGGGGTGGCGATGACGTCGTCATCGACGAAGAGCACGATGTCGGCGCGCGCTCGCTCCACCCCGCGATTGCGGGCGGCCGCGGGGCCCTGGTTGGGCTGGGAGCAGAACACGACCTCGTTGCGGCGGGCGGCCTCAGCCAGGAAGGCGTCGGTGCCGTCGGTCGAGCCATCGGAGACGACGACGATCTCGCGGTCCTCGCGTGGGCTCGTCTGATGCGCCAAGGCGGCCAGGACGCGCCGCAGACGGTCGAGGCGGTTGTAGGTCGGGATGACCACGCTGATGGCCGGGAATGTGCCCACGGCTTCAGCCTGGTGGGCCTGCGGGGAGCGGCACGGACAGCGCGCCGTCGAGGCGCAGACGAGCGAGGCAGCGCCGAGCGGTGGGCGTGAGGCCCCGCGGGGTGACGGCGACGCCGGCGACGCGGGCCTGGCGGGTGACCGCCACCAGCGCCGCCGCAGTGGCGTTGTCGAAGAACGGCACCCCGGCCAGATCGAGGCCGATGTCGGCGGCCGCGTCGAGGGCGGCGGACACGTCGGCCCGGCGGAGATCGGCGGCGGTGAGTCGCCCCTGGGGGGCCAGGGCGACACGGTCACCGTCCTGGACGACGACGGC
>JBIOZN010000033.1:0-6288 GCA_044871175.1 Acidimicrobiales bacterium
CGATCCCGTTCGGTATCGGCGACCACCACCTGGCCCCCGTCGCCCTCGTCCTCCACGAGGGCGAGCACGCCCTGGTGGCCGGTCCCGCCCGCTCGGGGCGGAGCACGGCGCTGCTCACGCTCGCTCGCGCCGTGCGCCGCGCCCGACCGGAAGTGCACGTCGTCGTGCTCGCCGGTCGCCGTTCACCGGTGGTGGCCCTGGCGGCCGGCGGCGCCGAGCTCGTCACCGAGGAGGGACTGGGGGGCGCGTGCGCCGGGGTCACCATCGGGCGCCCCGTCCTGGTGGTGGTGGACGACGCCGAAGCGGTCGCCGACGAACATCAGGTGCTGGCCCGCCTGCTCGCGCCCGGCCGGGCCGGGAACATCCGGGTCCTCGCCGCCGGGCGGGTGGAGGCGCTGCGCACGGCGTACGGGCACTGGACGGCCCTCGTGCGCCGCAGCCGCACCGGGCTGCTGCTGGCCGCCGACCCCGAGCTCGATGGCGACCTCCTGGGCGCCGTGCTGCCGCGACGCTCGCCCGTGCCGCCGGCGCCGGGCCGGGGCTACCTCGTGAACGAGGGCGCCGCCGAGCTCGTCCAGGTCGCCCAGTGACTCTCCGCGGGCTCGAACTCTCGGCGCGAATCCCGCCATATATGGCGCAAATCGCGCCGAGACACCCTGCGCCCGCTCATGCCTGGAGCCCGGACTTCAGCTGCGGCCGTAGAAGACGCGTTCCACGACGGCCCGCGACCGCCGGGTGACGCGCCGGTAGTCGTCCCGCAGCCCGGCCGGCGTGGTGTCGAGGCTGCGGGCCAGCCACGCCAACTGGTCGCTCTGGGTGGGCAGCGCGTCGCCCGGCGCCGAGCGCACCAGGAACAACCGGTCGCGGGTCCGCTCGCAGAACCGGTACGCCTCGTGCAGCACGGCGCCGTCCCGGGCGTCGAGGATGCCGGCGTCGGCGAGGGCGGTGATGGCCGTGAACGTCCCCGGGGCCCGTACCCGGTGGCGGAGTTGCAGCAGCTGGGCCGTCCACTCCACGTCCGACAGCGACCCGGGGCCCAGCTTCAGGTGGAACTGGGGATCCTCACCGGCGGGGATCCGCTCGCGCTCGATGCGGGCCTTGACGCGCCGGATCTCGCGCTCGTCCTCGGGGGCGAGCCCGGGCTCCCACACGAACGGCTCGAGGAGATCGAGGAAGCGGGCGCCCACGGCGGGGTCACCGGCCACCGGTCGGGCCCGCAGCATGGCCTGGCGCTCCCACACGAGGGCCCATTTGGAGAAGTAGGTCCGGTAGCCCTCCAGGGATCGGGCCAGGGGGCCGTTCTTGCCCTCGGGGCGCAGGTCGGCGTCGAGCTCCCACATGCGCGCCGACGGCGTGGTGCCGCCGACCAGGCGGCGCAGCCCGCTGGCCAGGCGCAGACCCTCTTCGGCGGCGTTGACGTCGGCGCCGTCGTAGGCGAACACGACGTCGAGGTCGCTGCTGTAGGACAGCTCGGCACCGCCGAAGCGGCCGAGGGCGATCACTGCGAACGGCACCTGGGGTTCGAGCGACTCGAGGCCCACCTCCAGCACGGCTTCGGCCAAGGCCGTGATGTCGGCGCCGACGCGGGCGACGGTGGCCTCCCCGAGGAGGTCGCGGGCCACCACCCCCAGCAGGTGACGGTCCTTCCAGCGCCGCAGGGCGGCGGTGCGGTCCCCCAGGTCGGGGCGCCAGCCGAGGGCCGTGCGCGCCGACGCCACCAGCGCCGAGCGTTCGCGCGTGGCCAGCGCCTCCACCGACGGCAGCCGGCCCACGACGTCGACGTTGCGGCCGATGAGGTCGCTGGCGAAGCGGCTGGTGCCGATGATCCGGCACAATCGCCGGGCCGCCTCGGGCGAGTCGCGGAAGGTCTTGACCAGCTCGGTGCGGGCCGACCGGTGGGAGTCGTTGTCGCCCAGGAGGTTGCGCAGGTTGAGCAGGCCGAGGTCGGGGTCCGGGGTCTCCGACAACCACGCCAGGAGCAACGGCAGCATCTGCTGCATCAGGCGCGACGAGCGGGAAAAGCCGCGGGTCAGCTCGCGCACGGCCGCCTTGGTGCGCAGGGTGTCGGAGAAGCCGAACGCCGTGAGCCGGGCGTCGAGGGCGCCGGGGCGGGCCAGCAGCTCGTCGGCGCTGGCGAAGGCCTCCAGAAGGGGGCGGAAGTAGAGGCGCTCGTGGATCGACCGCACGGTCGCCTGGTGCTGGCCGAGGGTGAGGTCGAGCTGCTCGAGCGCGGTGGCCTCGGGCCGGTCCCGGAACCCGAGCGTGCGGGCGATGCGCGTGCGGCTGGCCTCGTCGGTGGGCATGGCGTACACCTGCTGGCCGTCGTACAGCTGCAGGCGGTGCTCGACGGCCCGCAGGAACCGGTAAGCGGCGCCGAGGGCGTCGGCGTCCTCGGGGTCGACGTAGCCCGCCCCGGCCAGGGTGGCGAGGGCGTCGAGGGTGGCCGGGACCCGTAGCTCGGGGTCGAGGCGGCCGTGGACGAGTTGCAGCAGCTGCACGGCGAACTCGATGTCGCGGATGCCGCCGCGGCCCCGCTTGACCTCGCGGTCGGTGAGGCCACGCCGGGCCAGCTCGGCCTCGACGCGTGCCTTGAGGTGGCGCAGGGCCCGCAGGTCGTCGGCGCTGAAAACGCGTGACCACAGACGCTGCTCGGCGCTGCGGTGGAAGGCGGCCGCCAGCTCGGCGTCGCCCGCCACCGGGCGCGCCTTGAGGAGCGCCTGGAACTCCCAGGGCTCGGCCCACCGCTCCCAGTAGGCCTCGAACCCGGCCAGGCTGCGGACCAGCGGCCCGTCGCGACCCTGGGGCCGCAAGTTGGCGTCGACCCGGAACGACGGCCGGGTGAGCTCCATGACCTGGCGGGCGACCCGGGCGGCGGTGGCCGTGTCGCCCTCGGCCACGAACATGACGTCGACGTCGCTGGCGTAGTTGAGCTCGGCGGCGCCGAGCTTGCCCATGCCGATGACCCCGAGCCGCACCTCGCTCCCGCCGGGGACGGCCGCCGCCGCCAGGCCGGCCGCGCCGGCGAGGACGTGGGCGGCGCAGGCCGAGATGGCGGCCACCGTGACCTCGAGCGGGTCGAGGGCGAGCAGGTCGCGAGCGGCGATGCGCAGCGCCTCGCGCTCCTTCCAGCGCTGCAGACCGGCGGCCGAGGCGGCGTCGACCTCGGGCCGCTGGTCCAGGTCGGCCAGCGCGTCGAGGGCGCCGGGATCGGTGGCCAGCTGGGTCGCCATGACCCGGCTGGCCCCGCACACCGCGGTCACGGCCTCGAGCAGGCGCTCGTCGTCGGCCAGCCGCTGGGCGGCGTCGGGGTGGGTCTCGACGATGCGCTCGACGGCGCGGGCGACCGCCGCCGGCGCGGCGGAGCGCTCGATGGCCTCCGTCGTGGTCTCCGCGGGCACGGTCATGGCGTCAGCGCCGTCATGGTGCGGGCAGTCTGACCCTTCCCACCTCCCGTCGGTCAACGGCCGGCGTCTCGTACGCTCGAATCCGTGCCCTGGGTGCGTGTGGCGCTGTGCCAGCTCAACACCGTCGTCGGCGACCTCGACGGCAACCTCAACCGAGTCCTCTCGGCCTACCGCCAGGCCGAGGCCGCCGGTTGCGACCTCGCCGCCTTCCCCGAGCTTGCCCTCACCGGTTACCCCCCTGAGGACCTCCTCTTGAAGCCGGGGTTCGTGGCCGACCAGCGCGAGGCGCTCGACCGGGCGGCGGCGGCCACGGGGCGCTGCGCGGCCGTGATCGGTTTCGTCGACCGGGCCCTCGACCTGCACAACGCGGCCGCCGTGTGCGCCGGCGGCGCCATCCAGGGCGTGTACCACAAGCGCCACTTGCCCAACTACGCCGTCTTCGACGAGGCCCGGTACTTCACGTCGGGCGACATCTCCGATCCGCTGGAGTTGTTCTGCGTGGCCGGCGTGCACGTCGGGGTCTCCATCTGCGAGGACGCCTGGACGCCGTCGGGGCCCATCGTCGGCCAGGCCGCCGGCGGGGCCGAGCTCATCGTGAACATCAACGCCTCGCCCTACTTCGCCGGGCGGCTGGAGCGCCGGGAGGCGATGCTGGCCACCCGCGCCGCCGATGCCTCCTGTGCCCTCGTGTACGTCAACCAGGTGGGCGGGCAGGACGAGCTGGTGTTCGACGGGGCGTCGATGGTGTTCGACGCCGAGGGCGGCCTGGTGGCACGGGCCCGCCAGTTCGTCGAGGAGGTCCTGGTCGTCGACCTCGAAGTGCGGGCCGCCTTCCGCAAGCGCCTGCTCGACCCCCGAGGGCGCGTGCCCACGCCGGCGCTGCCGGTGGTGGCGGTGGGTGACGGCGCGGCGGAGGCGGCCGAGCGCCCGCCGACCGAGCGCATCGAGCCCACCGTCGCGCCCGCCCTCGACCCCGTGGCCGAGGTGTACGAGGCGCTCGTGCTCGGCACCCGGGACTACGTCCAGAAGAACGGGTTCCGGGAGGTCGTGTTCGGCCTGTCCGGGGGCATCGACTCGGCCCTCGTGGCCGCCCTGGCGGTGGACGCCATCGGCCCCGATCGGGTGCACGCCGTGCTCATGCCGTCGCGCTATTCGAGCGAGGGCTCGGTGGCCGACGCCCACGCGCTGTGCGTGGCCCTCGGCATCGACGAGCGCACCATCCCGATCGAGCGGGCCCACGCCGCCTTCTTGGACGTGCTGGGCCCCACCTTCGACGGCGGCCCGTTGCCCGGCCTCACCGAGGAGAACCTGCAGAGCCGGATCCGTGGCGTGCTCCTCATGGCGCTGTCGAACGCCTTCGGGTGGCTGGTGCTCACCACCGGCAACAAGAGCGAGGTGGCGGTGGGCTACTCGACGCTGTACGGCGACTCGGCCGGCGGCTTCGCGGTGATCAAGGACGTGCCCAAGACGCTGGTGTTCCGGCTCGCCCGCTCCGTCAACGAGCGGGCCGGGCGGGAGGTGATCCCGGAGGCGATCCTCACCAAGCCGCCCTCGGCCGAGCTGCGGCCCGACCAGCGCGACGACCAGAGCCTGCCGCCCTATGAGGTCCTCGACCCGATCCTGCAGGACTACGTGGAGGACGACTTCACGACCGCCGAACTGGAGGCCGCCGGCTACGACGCCACGCTGGTGCGCCGGATCGCCCGTCTGGTCGATCTGGCCGAGTACAAGCGGCGCCAGTCGCCCCCCGGGGTGCGGGTGACGGCCAAGGCGTTCGGAAAGGACCGCCGCCTGCCCATCACCAACGGCTACCGGGGCTGAGGCGCCCGAGCTACTCATGTCACGGTCACGTCACCGTTGCGTCGAGCAGGTCAACGGAACGGTCACACGAGCTGTCAGGCGTCGTCGGCGTCGCCCGACTTGGCGATGAGGTAGCCGCGCGCCCGCTCGGCCCTGGGGTAGCGCTCGACCAGCGCCCAGAAGGCGGGCGAGTGGTCGGCCACCTCGAGGTGGGCCAGTTCGTGGACGATGACGTAGTCGACGACCCAGTCGGGGAAGGCCGCCACCCGGCTGCTGATGCGCACCGTCTTGGTGGTGGGCGTGCACGAGCCCCAGCGCGACTGCATGTCGTCGGCCCAGCGGATCGTGCGCGGGCGGGGCAGGCGGTGGCGGCGAGCCAGGGCCTCGGCCCGCCGGGCGAGGTCGATCCGGTCGGTGGTGAGCCGCCGGGCGAAGCGCCGCGACATGGTGGCCACCCACTGCTCGGTGTCGTCCGCCGACATCCACGCCGGCACGGTGACGGTGAGCACGCCGCCCAGGAGGTGGGCGCCGACCGTGCGGCGGCGCCGGGCGCTGCGCACGACATCGACCCGGAAGGCGGGGACCTCAGGGGCCGGCCGGCCCGGTGCGGGCGCCAGCGGCGAGGCGCCGGCGGCCAGGCCGGGCGCCGGCGGCGGGGTGGCAGGCGCCGGGGCGGGCGTTCGCGGCGCCGGGGCGGGCGTTCGCGGCGCTGTCCCGTGGGCCATGCCCGGCAAGGCCGGCGCGTCGGGATCGACGTGGCGGCGGCGGACCACGGCGGGCATCCTCGCGCCTCCGCTCGCCGCCGCGCGTCAGAGTTGGCTGGGCGTGGTGACGGCGACGGCGTCGGGGTCGATGAGCAGGACGCGCTCGCCCAGCCGCACCCCGGCGGTGTCGACCAGGACGCGGCGACCGCCCAGGTTCGGCACCAGGCCGCCATCCACGCCGTAGGACCGTTCCAGCGAGCGGATGACGCCCGCGTGGGTGACCACGGCCACCATCGCCCCTGGTCGCTCGACGTGCAGGCCGACCAGCGCGGCGTGGGCCCGGGTCGCCACGGCCTCCCGGCTCTCGAATCCGGGCGGCC
>JBIOZN010000034.1:0-2177 GCA_044871175.1 Acidimicrobiales bacterium
AGCACCTGCTCGGGTGTGAGCAGGTCCCGGAGCTGGGCGACGACCGCAGCCACTCGAGCTCAGAGCTGCAGGCTCTTCACCTCGAGGAACTCCTCGAGGCCGAACTTGCCGTACTCCCGCCCCACCCCCGACTGCTTGTAGCCGCCGAAGGGGGCGTTGGGGTTGAAGGCACCACCGTTGATCTCGACCTGGCCGGTCCGCAGCCGGCGGGCCACCCGCTGGGCCCGCTCAGGGTCGCCCGACCACACGCCGCCGGCCAGGCCGTACACCGTGTCGTTGGCGATGCGCACGGCGTCGTCCTCGTCGTCGTAGGGCAGGATCGACAGGACGGGCCCGAAGATCTCCTCCTGGGCGATGGTCATGTCCGGCGTGACCTCGCTGAACACCGTCGGGCGCACGAAGTACCCCGTGTCGAGGCCCTCGGGCGGCTCGTCGCCGCCGGTGACCAGCTTGGCGCCCTCCTCGACGCCCTTGCGGATGTACGTGCGCACCCGCTCGCGCTGGGTGTCGGAGATGAGCGGGCCGAGGACGCTGCTGGCGTCGAACGGGTCGCCGGGCTTGAACGCCTCGGCCGTGGCGGCCGCGATCTGCTCGGCCTCGGCCAGCCGGGTCCGCGGCACCAGCATCCGGGTGAGGGCCGAGCACGTCTGGCCCGAGTTCAGGTAGCACTTGCCCACACCGTCGGCCACCGCCTTGGAGAAGTCGGCGTCGTCGAGGATGACGTTGGGGGACTTGCCACCGAGCTCGAGGGCCACCTTCTTCACCGACTGGGCCGCCAGCTCGGCCACCCGCTTGCCGGCGCGCGTGGAACCGGTGAAGGACACCATGTCGACGTCGGGGTGGGCGGCGATGGCCTCGCCCACCACCGGGCCGTAGCCGGTGACGAGGTTGAACACGCCCGCCGGCAGCCCGGCGTCGTCGATGATCTCGGCGAGGATGAAGGCGTTCACCGGCGCCACCTCGCTGGGCTTCACCACCACCGTGCAGCCGGCACCGAGCGCCGGCGCCACCTTGGCGGCGATCTGGTGCAGCGGGTAGTTCCACGGCGTGATGGCGCCCACGACGCCGACCGGCTCCCGCACCACCAGGCTGTTGCCCAGCCGCTCCTCGAACGGGAAGTCGCCCAGCACCGCCGCCGTCGAGGCGAAGGTGTTCATGGGCAGGCCCGCCTGGATGAGCCCCGCCAGCTTCACCGGCATGCCCACCTCTTGGGCGATCGTGGTGGCGATGTCGCCGGCGCGGGCCTGCAGGCCCTCGAAGATGCGGGTCAGGTACTTGGCCCGCTCCTCCACGCTGGTTTCGCTCCAGCCCGGGAAGGCGGCCTTGGCGGCGGCGACGGCCCGGTCGACATCGGCCGGCGTGCCCTGGGGCACCGTCGCCATCACTTCCTCGGTGGCGGAGTTGATCACTTCGATGGGCGGCTCCGAGCCGGCGGGGGCTACCCACCCGCCGTCGATGTAGAGCTGCTCGTACCTCTTCACGTCTTGGGTCGCGGCCATGGCCGCCAACCCTAAGGCGGCGCGGCCTAGGCCCGCACGCTCGACAGGTTGAGGTTGGCCCAGATCTCCCTGGTGGCGGTGGAGCGGTTGAGTGTGTAGAAGTGCAGGCCGGGCGCGCCGGCGGCCAGCAACTCGGCGCACAGGTCGGTGGCGGCGGCCACGCCGACCCGGCGCACCTCGTCGGGCTGGTCGCCCAGGGCTTCGACCCGCTCGGCCAGCCACGCCGGGAACACCGCGCCCGACAGCTGGGCCATGCGCTGCACCTGGGCGGCGTTGGTGACCGGCATGATGCCGGGGATCACCGGCTTGGTGCAGCCGAGGGCCGCCAGCTCGTCGACCAGGCGGGTGTAATGCTCGATCTCGAAGAAGAACTGGGTGATGGCGAAGTCGGCCAGCCCCAGCTTGGCGGCGGTGAAGCGGCGGTCGGCGTCCCGGACGAGGGAGCGCGGATGCACCTCGGGGTGGGCGGCGACGCCGACGCTGAAGGGGCCCGCAGCGTGCACGTCGGCGATCAGGTCGGTGGCGTAGGTGTAGTCGCTGGGGCGGACGTCGGCGGGATCGACGGGCGGGTCGCCGCCCAGGGCGAGGATGTTCTCGACGTTGGACTCGGCGTAGCCCCGCACGATGTCGGTGATCTCGGTGCGGGTGTGGCCCTGGCACGTGAGGTGGGCCATGGCG
>JBIOZN010000035.1:0-11880 GCA_044871175.1 Acidimicrobiales bacterium
CGGGGACGGCCCGCGCCCGGTCGCGCCATACCGTGAGACGGACGGCGACCACCGCGACGACGGCGAGCCCCAGCGCGACCGCAGCGCCGGCCAGCAGGCGCCGCCGACGTCTTGGGCGGGCGGGGGACACGCGTCGGGACACTACCTAGGCAGTAGGGTGCCCGGCGGTGTCCGGGCGCGGGCGAGCTCTCCCCGGCATCGTCCGCCCACGCTGGTCCTACGCCCCCGACGGGCGGCCCCGCCCGGACGCCCCCTTCGGCCAGGGACCCATCGCCGCCCGGGTGCTCGGCCGGGTGATCCACGGCTCGGCGCGTGTCGGCAGCCGGCTGCCGCCCCGGGTCGCGTACGCGTTGGCCGTCGCGGGCGGGCACCTCGAGTGGGCGGCCCGGCCCGGCAAGCGCCGACGGCTGGCCGCCAATCTCGCCCACGCCATCGCCGCCCCCCCGGACTCCCGCCCCGTGCGCCGGCTGGTGCGACGGGAGATGGTGAACGAGGCCCACCGCTCGGCTGACCTGCTGTGGGCGATCGGCCGGCCCGACGAGTTCCTCGCCAGCGTCGAGGTCGTGGGCGCCGAGCACGCCGCGGCCGCGGCGGCGCGCGGGTGCGGCGTCGTGCTGGCCGGCGTGCACCTCGGCGGCTGGGAGGTGGCCGACGCCGTGCCCGCCAAGGTGGTGCCCGTGCCCACCACCGTGCTCGTCGCCGACAACTGGCTGGCCTGGGCGATGCAGCCCATTCGTTCCTCGGTCGGCCTGCGGCTCGCCTACCGTACGGGCTCGGCGTGGGAGCCGGCCCGTGCGCTGCGGCGGGGCGAGGCGGTGCTCGTGCTGGGCGACGACGCCTCGGGCGGCGCGACCCATCGCCTCACCGTGCAGTTCTGCGACGCCTGGGCCGACCTGCCTGCCGGACTGGTCACCCTCGCCCGGCTCTCCGGCGCGCCGATCCTGGTGTTCGGGGTCCTGCCGATCCGTCTGCGCCGGTGGCGGGTGACGCTGGAGACGCCGATCGAGCCACCCGCGCGTCGGGGCGACGAGAACGATGAACACAAGGTGATGCAGGCCGTGGCCCACCGGTGGACGGCGATGATCACGGCCCACCCCGATCAGTGGGCGGCGTCCTTCCCCATCGCGTGGCGGAAGGACACATGAGCGAGCGAAGCGAGCGCCAAAGACACCGCGGTCGCCGCGAGGTCGCCATCGGACTGGGTGCCTATGCCGGCTACCTGGCGGTGCGCCGGATGGTGTGGAACGACGCCGGCCGCGCCCGGGCGGTGCGCAACGCCCGTCGGGTGGCGGCGCTGGAGCAGGGCGTGCGCGTCGGCGTCGAGCCACGTGTGCAGGCGGTGGCGTTGCGTTGGCCTCGGCTCCTGGACGGGTTGCACGCCGGCTACGCCGCCGCCAACGTCGGGTTGACGGTCGGCTGGCTCATCCGGCTGCATGCCGTCGGCGACCCCGGATTCCGGGGCGAACGGCGGGCCGCCGTCGCCGCCTTCGTGGGCGCGTGGCCCGTTTTCGCCCTGTTTCCCACCGCACCGCCCCGGATGCTCGACGGCTTCGTGGACACGATGGCGGCCCGCGGGCTCGGGCTCGACCACCCCCTGCTGGTGCGCTTCTACAACCCCATCGCCGCCGTCCCCAGCCACCACATGGCTTTCGCCGTCGTCACCGGTGGGGCCCTGGCCGGCCGGGCTCGGAGCCGGCTGGGACGAACGGGGTGGCGGTGCTATCCCCTGGCCGTCGCCCTCGTCGTGGTGGCCACGGCCAACCACTTCCTCCTCGACGTGGGCGCCGGCGCCGCGCTCGGCGCCGTGGCGCGCAGGGTGGCGCGATGAGCGAGCCGCCCGAGTTCGGCCCGTTGCGCGAGTCGCCAGTGGTCGGCGCCATGGCCCCGCCGCCGGGGCGGGACGCCACGATCGAGCCGCCCGACCCGCCCGACCTGGGCCTGCCGGCCGACTCGCCCGAGCCGGCCGCCACGGCCGAGCCGGTCGAGCTCCCGGGCCGTTCGCTGCGGCCGCGGCACCTGGCCATCGGCGTCGTCGTGGCCCTGGTCGTGGCCGTCGCCCTCGTCACCGGGATCGGCCGCCTGGCCGGCTTCGCCGACATGGGCCGCATCGTCAATGGCGCCCATCTCGGCTGGCTGTGCGTCTGTGTCCTCGGCCAGATCGTCGTCTTCGCCGGCTACACGGGCGCACTGCGCTGCGCCATCGCCGGCGAAGGTGGTCGCTCGGTACCGAACGGGCTGCTCGTGCGGCTCGTGCTCGCCAGCTTCGCCGCCACCCAGGTGTTCGCCTTCGGGGGCATCGGCGGCCTGGCCATCCTCTACTGGGCGCTGCGCCGGATCGGGTTCGAGCGCGACGACGCCGCCGTTCGCCTCATCGGGCTGAGCACGGCGGTGTACCTCGTGTTCGGCGTGATCGGGTGGTTGGGGGCGGCGTGGGCGACGCTGGGCGACGGGACGCCACTGAAGATGACGATCCCATGGTTGCTCGGCCTCCCGGTCGTGCTGGCGGCGGCCCGCTGGTTCACCGCCCCCAGTCGGGTGGACCGGTGGACGGCACCCGGCGACGGCCTGGCCCGGCGCGCGCTGGCCACGGGCGTGGGCGCGGCGGCGTGGGTGCGCCGCATGCTCATCGAGCCCGACGGCCGGCGCCTGTACCTGTGGGCCGCCTGCTACTGGATCGGCGACATCGCCAGCCTGTGGGCGGCCCTGCGCGCCTTCGGGGCGGCACCGCCCCTGCCGATGCTGGTCGTCGCCTACACCACCGGCTACCTCGTCCAGTCCCTGCCCATCCCGCTGATCGCCACCGGTGGGGTGGACGCGGCGACGACCTTCCTGCTCCATGCCGTCGGCGTGCCCCTCGAGGTGGCCCTCGTCGGCGTGGTCACCCACCGCCTGTTCGCGTTCTGGCTGCCGGTGATCCCCGGGTCGATCTTCGCCTTGTCGCTGCCGAGCATCGGGCGTTCGCTCTCCGCCGCCGCCGCCCCCGTCCAGCCCGAGACGACGCGCGCCTGACCCACGCCCGGCCGAGGGGCGGTGGGTCGGCCATCACAGCCGCTGGGCGTGGATGTCGGCCAGGAGTTGGGCGTCCGCCGCGCGCATGCCCTTGATGGGCTCACCGTTCCACACCACGTCGTCGGCCATCGCCTCCAGGACGGCGACCTGCTGCTTGCGGCTCATGCGCTCGCCCCGGGCCATGGTGAGGAAGGACCACAGCATCGGCATGTGGTCGTGCCACCCGCGGCTCGAGTCGTGCACGTGCACGAGGTCGTGGATCGTGCGGGGCGTCTCCCGCAGGGGCTCCTTGAACATGTCGGCGATCACGGCGAAATCGAGCTGGATCTCATCACCGGGGGTCACCATGGTGAGCTCATGGTCGGGGTCGGTGAGCCCGCCGGCCAGGTGCTCGGCCGTCATCAGCAGGGCGCCGTCGGTGGTGCGCGGGTTGCACTCGATGACGTACAGCTCGCCGTCGTGGTCCACGAAGTCGAACGACAACTGGCCCGTGTAGCTCATGGGGCCGGCCAGCTTCTCGACCATGTCGAGCGTGGGGCGGCCGTCCACCGCCAGGAAGGCGATGCCGGTGCTGTGCTCCCACTGGCGGGGGGCCCGGTACGTGCAGTGGGCGGTGACGCGTCCCCCGTGCACCGTGCTGTAGCAGCACACCATCGGCCCCGATACGAACTCCTGCACGAGCCACGGCTGGTCGGGGCCGGGATGGCAGTCCTCCACGGCCACCGCGCCGGCCAGGGGCCCGGTGTTGGTGAGCAGGGCGACACCCCCACGCGAGAAGGCGGCTCGGGCGAAGAAGTGGGGGAACCGGGCGATGGCGTCGCGCAACTCGGCGTCGTCGTGGGCGACCAAGGTCTGGGGGATGCGGACGCCGGCGTCCTCGGCCAGCTTCTGGAAGCTCACCTTGTCGTGCAGGCGCGCCAGCTGGCCGAACTGGCCCGTGTACAGCCGCGTCTTGGCCGCCAGCTCGCCGTGGCGTGTCGCCAGGTAGAACGCCTCCTCGAAGGTCGGCACCACCATCTCGATGCCGTGTTCGTCCACGATCCGCTCCACATCGGCGATGAAGGCGGCGGTCGCGTGGCGCGGCGAGGCGGTGACGGCGTGCCCGGCGAGGTAGCGCGAGTGGCTTCCGGCGGCCGCCGAGAACGTGTCCGAGGCCCACACGTCGTGGCCCTGCTCGGCCAGCTTCCGCACCAGATCGAGCGAGAACGGGTTCCGGGAGCTGGTGATGAGGATGCGCATGATGACCTCCGAGGGGTCGTGGACGGGGGCCGTTATGGCCGAGGCGGCGGTCGGCGGCGGTGCCTATTCTCCGCCACGTGGATGGCACGGCCGGGGTGATCGCGGTCTCCGACATCCAAGCGGTCGTGGCCGACCATGTCGAGGAGATCGAGCAGCGGCGCCGGCTGCCCGCCGCCGTGGTCGACTGCCTCCGCCGCTCAGGCGTGTTTCGCCTCGCCATCCCGCGCGAGCTCGGCGGCCTCGAAGCGCCCGTCACCGACACCGTTGCCGCGATCGCCGCCATCGCCGCCATCGACGGCAGCGTGGGATGGTGCGCGGCCATCGGCGCCGGCAGCAACGTGTTCGCCGGCTACCTCCCCGAGCCGGCGGCACGCGAGGTGTTCGCCGATCCCGACCAGGGCAACGCCACCATGTTCGCCCCCGTCGGGACGCTGGACGCCGACGGCCGCTCGGGCGTCCTGTCGGGCCGCTGGCCGTTCACCAGCAACTGCCTGCACAGCTCCTGGGCGGGCCTCGGCGCCTTCGTGCGCCGCCATGGCGGCGCGCCCGAGCCCGCGCCGGTGGTCGTGTTCGTGCCCGTCGCCGACCTCGAGATCGAGAACACGTGGTCGGCGCGGGGGCTGTGCGGCACGGGCAGCCATCACGTAGCCGCGCACAGCATCGCGGTCGACCTCCAGCGGTCGTGCCGCTTCACCGACGCCGCGTGGCCGGCGGGCACGCTGTGGCGCCTGCCGATCTACACGGTGCTGATCCCGACGCTGGCCGCCGTGCCGCTCGGGATCGCTCGGGGCGCGGTCGACGATGTGCTCGCCCTGGCCCGCCAGGGGCGGGACGCGCGCCGAGGCCAGCTGCACGACGACCCGATCGGCATGGCCGAGCTCGCCGTCGCCGACACCGACCTGCGCAGCGTCACCGCCCTGTTGCGGGAGTCCCTGGGCGAGGCCCGGTCCATCGTCGAGCAGGGCGGCCAGGTCGACCGCCCGCTGCAGGCCCGGATCCTGCTGGCGGGAATGCGGGGCTGCGACGTGGCCGTGCAGGCGACATCGGTGGCCCATGCCCTCGGCGGAGGGGCGGCGGTGTACGACGGCAGCCGGCTCCTGCGCGCCCTGCTCGACGTGCACACCGGTCGCCAGCACATGCTGTTCGGCCACCATCACCGGGCCGCACTGGCGGCGGCGGTGGCCGGTCGCGACGTGGTGTACCCGCCCTTCCTCGTATGAGCGCGGGCCGACCTGGCCCTTGACCTTCATGTCGACCTGAGGCTTTATCCTCCCCCGGTGAGCACCGGCCATCGCATCAGCGAGGTGGCGCGTCGCAGCGGGTTCTCGCCCGCCACCCTGCGCTACTACGAAGAGATCGGCCTCCTGCCCGCCCCGGTACGCACCGAGGCGGGCTACCGGCGCTACGACGACGCCGCGCTGGCGCGCCTGGCCTTCATCGCCCGCGTCAAGCACCTCGGCTGCACGCTCGACGAGATCACCGCGCTGGCGCAGGCGTGGGAAGGAGGTCGGTGCGCACCGCTGCAGGACCGCCTCCGCGAGACCGTGCGGGCCAAGATCGACACTGCTCGCGCCCGGATCGTCGAGCTGGCGACCCTCGTCGCCGACCTGCAACGGACGGCGGCGGCCCTCGACGGCCACCGCCCCGAAGGGCCCTGCGACGACGACTGCGGCTGCACCCGGGTCCCTGCGGGCGCCACCGCCGGCGACGGCCCGGCGGCGCCCGGCCTCGTCTGCACGCTCAGCCCTCAGGCGGTGCCGGCGCGCCTCGAGGCGTGGCAGGCCCTGCTCGGCTTCGTCGTGGGCCGTTCGGCGTTCCCCGGTGGCGAGCGGCTGGAGTTCGGCGCAGGAGTACCGATCGACGATCTCGCCCGGCTGGCAGCCGCCGAACAGCAGTGCTGCGCCTCGTTGTCCTTCGCCATCACGATCGACGAGCGCGGCGTCGGCTTGGACGTGCATGCGCCCGACGACGCCCTCCCGATCCTCCAGTCGCTCTTCGGCGCGCCCGCCCTGTAGCGCTTGCGTCACCGATCCGTTGACCCCTGCAACGCGGTGGTGACGCAGGCGGGGGCGAGCCCGCTCAGGTCGGCTGTGATTCGGCCACGACGTGGAACCGCCGCCCCGACACGTCGTCGGCGTAGATCCGCACCCAGCGAGCGTTCGGTAGCGTCCACCACGCGAACAGGGGGAGATCGTCGGCCCGGGCCACCCCCTCGGCGGTCTCGAGCTCGGCTGCTCGCCCCTTCACGACGACGCTCCACGCGTCACCCGTCCAGGCGTCGTAGCCGTCGACCTCGAAGGCCACCGACTGGCCGTGCGCCGCGCCGGCCAGCTTGGTGCCGGCCAACGTCTTGAACAGCACGGTCTCATGGTCGACGACGTGGTTGATAGGGAAGATGTCGGGACGGCCTTCGACGTTCACCGCCAGACGCCCGACATCGGCCTCCCGCAGCAGCCGCCAGCACTCGCCGGCCTCGAGCACGATCATCCCGGTACGGGGGTCGGTGCTGCTCATCGCGTTCTCATGGTACGAGAACATTCGGGGGCGGGGCTCACTGGCGCTCGGCCAACCACGTGGCCGCCCGCCGCGCCGACGCCCGCGCCAGCCAGGCGTCCTGGACCAGCTCGGCCAGCTCCTGACGGCTCACCTCGCCGAGACGGCTGGCGCGCACCAGGACGGACAGATGCCCGTTGAAGTGCGGAGTGGTGAAGAACGGTGACGACGGGTCCTGCACCAGAGCCGCCTTGTCGTCCTCGGACTCGACCCAGATCACGATGACGTCGTCGTAGCGCTCGCCCGTGTCGGGGTCGGTGGCATCGGGCCGGGGGGTGCGGAAGAAGACGAACGACTTGCCGCCGACCTGGTAAACGGGGTTGCCCCGCGAGCCCTTCTCCACCGTGACGTGCGGCATGGACCCGGCGATCTCGTGGACGTCTTCGACCCGGGCCGGGCGCCCGCCGCCGCTGCGCACGGCCGAAGGGTAGCCATGCGGCCCGCCGATGACGGTGGCGACGGCGGCGACGGCGGCGAGCGGGGCGGCTCCCACCGGGCGTGCCGCCGTCGTGTCGCCGTGGCCCGGACCTACCCTGGGGCGGTGAGGCTCGTCGAGCGCGAGCTGGAGCTGACGGCGATCGACGCCCTGCTGGCGACGGGAGGCGTCCTCGTCGTCGAAGGGGGAGCGGGTCTCGGCAAGACCTCCCTGCTCGAGGAAGCCGGTCACCGGGCACGGGCGCGCGGCCGTGACGTCCTCACCGCTCGGGGCTCGCCCCTCGAAGCCGACTTCGCGTTCGGGGTCGGTCGCCAGCTGTTCGAACGGCGGCTCGCCCACGCTCCCGAGGGCGAGCGCGACGAGCTACTGGTCGGTCCTGCCCACGTCGTGACGCGTGTCCTGTGGTCGGGCGCGGCCGTCTCGGCGTTCGACACCTCGTTCGCGGTGTGGCACGGCCTGTGCTGGCTGGCCGTCAACCTGGCCGACCGGCATCCGCTGTTGATCGTCGTGGACGACGTGCACTGGGCCGACGCTCCGTCGGCTCGTTGGCTGGCCCACTTGGCGCCCCGGATCGAAGGCGAGGCCTTGGCGGTGGTGGTCGCGGTCCGACCCGGCGAACCCGTGACCGAGGCGCCGTGGTTCGAGCAGGTGCGCGCCAGCG
The DNA here is from genome assembly GCA_044871175.1 of Acidimicrobiales bacterium. Lineage (GTDB taxonomy): Bacteria > Actinomycetota > Acidimicrobiia > Acidimicrobiales > Ilumatobacteraceae > JBIOZN01. The sequence goes on from JBIOZN010000035.1 coordinate 7,899, forward strand.
CCACTGTCATCTGTCCGGGTCGGTTGAGCCCGGACGCCGTCGCCGAGCTCGCGCAGGAGGCCCTCGGCGCCGGCGCCAGCGACGACCGGTGCGCGATGTTGTACGCCGCCAGCGGGGGGAACCCCTTCTATCTCGCCGAGCTCCTTCGTAGCGGTGGCGATGGCGGCGACGGACGCGGGCCGGGGTCCAGTGCGACGAGCCAGGGCGGCCTGGGCGCGCGCCGTGGTGATGGCATCACCCGCCACGTGCGGGCCCGGCTGGCGCACGTCGATCCGACGGCGTTGGCCATCGCCCAAGCGCTCTCGATCCTGGGCGACGGGGGTCAGCTCCGCCACGCCGCGAGGGTGGCGGGACTGGACATGGCCATGGCGCGACGGGCGGCGGCCGACCTCGTTCGCTGCGAGGTGCTCGCCGGTGCCGATCCGCCGCGCTTTCTTCATCCGATCGTGCGCGACGCCGTGGAGGCCACGCTCGACAGCGACCGCCGTGAGGCGATGCACCGGGCCGCGGCCCGCCTGTACTTCGGCGAGGGCGCCGCGGGCGGGCAGGTCGCGATGCACGTCATGCGGTGTGCCCCGGCCGAGGACCCGTGGGCCGTGCGCCGCTTGCGGGCGGCAGCGCGATCGGCGATGGAGGCCGGCGCGCCTCGCGCCGCGGCCCAGTTGCTCGAGCGGGCCCTGGCCGAGCCGCCGCCACCCGAACAGCGCGTCGAGATCCTCCGTGACTTGGCACGCGCCGAGCTGAACGCGGGGCGGGCCGAGGCGTGCGCGTCGCTGGAGCGGGCGCGTGCCCTCGCCGGTGATGCCCGCACCCGAGGCGAGATCGCGTTGGAGATGGCCGAGGCCCACGCCGGGCTGTTCCGGTGGGTGGAGGCCGTCGACGTCGCCGCCCAGGCGCTCGGCGAGCTCGGCGAGCTCGGGGAGGCCGACGCCGGCGCTGGGCATCGACCGGCTGTCGAAGTCCCAGGCCAGCGAGATGGCGAAGACCCTGGACGCCATGGTGGAGGGGTTCCGCAACCGGCCCCTCGACGCCGGCCCCTACACCTATGTGTGGGTCGACGCCTTGGTGCAACGGGTGCGCGAGGACGGCCGGGTCCAGAACGTGGCCGTGGTGCTGGCCACCGGCGTGAACGCCGACGGCAAGCGTGAAGTCCTCGGGGTGGACGTGATCACCGTGGAGGACGGGGCGGGCTGGACAGCGTTCCTGCGGGGCCTGGTGGCTCGCGGACTGTCGGGGGTGCAGCTGGTGGTCTCTGACGCCCACGAGGGGCTCAAACAGGCCATCGCCGCCGTGCTCCCCGGCGCCGCGTGGCAGCGCTGTCGCACCCATGCCATGCGGAACCTGTGTGCAAGGTGCCTCGTTCGGCCCAGCCGGTGGTCGCCACTCTGGTGCGCACCGTGTTCGCCCAGCCCGACAGCGAGTCCATCCGGGCCCAACACGACCGGGTCGTCGACCAGGTCCAACCCCGCTTCGCCGACGTGGCCGCCGCTCTGGTCGACATGGCCCCTGACCTGCTTGCCTTCACCGCCTTCCCCAAGGAGCACTGGCGCCAGGTGTGGAGCAACAATCCCCAGGAACGGCTGAACAAGGAGCTGCGCCGGCGCACCGACGTCGTGGGCATCTTCCCCCACCGGGCGGCCGTCATCCGTTTGGTCGGCGCCGTGCTGGCCGAACAGAACGACGAATGGGCCGTCGCCCGGCGCTACATGAGCCCCGAGCTCCTCGACCGGGCGCGCACCCGGCCGATCGAGACCACCGCCAGCGAACCCCCGGCACAAGCCGATCTCGAGGCGGCCGCCGCCTGAACACGGCCCGCGCTTGGCGCCGGCGCGTCCACGACACACACCCGGCGACACAACAGAACAGGAGGCCGAGCGGTGTCACCACCAACAGGCGCTCAACAAGCGCACCCATACAGTTATTGACAACAGGAACACGAGCCACTACAGTGTCAAATTGAGGTTGAAGTGGTGGTCGTCATACACCATTCCCGTGGGCCTGGCCGCGGCTGGGCTGGTGGCTTCGGATGAGTTGACGCTCAGTTCGTCGTCTTGCGCGGAAGGCCCCGGCCAGTTGGTGGGGGGATCCCGATCGAGTCCAAAGGGCGCGGACGCACGGCTGAGGGCTTGACTGCTCTGCCCGGGCTGGGAGCCGCCAACCAGGCAGCAGAGGAGCGGTGGGTGAGGTGGTTGAATCTGGGGCGCTCGGCGTCGTGAACGCACAGCAACAGCCCGGCGGGGCCTGCCCTCGATCAGATGGTGGCCGTGGCCACGTCGAACCGTGGCGTCCGCCTCGTCGGCGGCCCCGCCAACTCCAAGGCGTCGGCCGCAGCGGCCTTCTGGTTGAGTTCTGCGCCCAACGGACGCGTCAATCAACTCGAGGACCGAACGGCGGCTTGGCGCGGCGCAGGCGGGCCAGCGGACTATCAGTACCGGGGTCTGCGCGTCAGGGTGAGACCTACGTATTCACTCGGACCCGAGCGCCGGCCGGGAGGAACGCCAACATATCTGACGGCGCGGTCCGCTTACGTTGTTCCTGCGCAGGAGCGGCTCAGATCGCGGGGGAGAGCTGGCTGGCGCAGTACTTGCATTTGGTGGCGGCGACGGGAAGGTCGCTCGAGAGGCAGTTCGGGCACGTCTTGGTGGGTGCCGGGTCACCGAAAACAGTCGTCCCTCGCTTTTTCATGTATGCCCGATAGGGGACCACGATAGCGAAGTAGATGACGGCCATAAAGATGATGAAATAGATGATCGCCGCGATGAACGCACCGACGTCGATGCGTTGCCCGTTGATTGTCCAACCGAGCCCTTCCCCACTCGATCCCCCACCGCCAGCCGCGTTCACGAGGGGTGTGATGATGCTGTCAGTGAAGGCCTTGATCAGCGTGCTGAAGGCCAGAGCGACAACCAGCCCGACCGCAATGATGATCAAGTCACCCTGCATGAGAAAGTTCTTGAAGCCCTTGAGCATATCATCTCTCTTTCGAATGCCTGGCGGCAATGGCTGCGAACAGCCAGCTGCGGCTGCGACCAGCCGGCTGCGCATAGGCTAACATTAGCTCAGCCGCCAGGGTGCGCGATACAGCTGTCGGGTGCACCGGCCAGGGCGGTTACGGCGCGCTTCGGATAGAGCCGGGTGTGACGGTCTCCAGCGAGGTCCCAGAAGGTAGCTGCCGGTGCGCAGCTTGAGGGTGCCCAGCTCAGTAGTCCCCGTCCGGGTGTCGAACGGCGCGTGCGTCAGTAGTCGTTGCGTCGGTTCACCCGCCCCTCACACCGCTCCCCTCAGCCGGCGCGGCCCGGACGCCCACTTGGTGAGCATGTTGGGGTTTGAGGAACACGTTCGGGGCATCGTAGACGGACTCCAGCGCCGAGAGGCGTCCCAGGCGCACGCCGTAGGCGCCGTCGATCTCCTCGCTGTCGCCGACGGCGACGCCGTTGCCGTAGACGTGGCCCGTCGAGAACGTACGCGACGACCGCCACGCGTGCCGGGACCAGTCGATGTGGGCAGCGTCGTCGCCCGGTGCGTCCCAGCTGGCCAGAACGAGGCCGTTGCAGCGGGCGTCGCCGTGGTCGAATGCTGTCGCGCCCGGGGCCATGCGGTTGGCGGCGATGCCAAGCTGTTGTAGCAGCAACGCGCTGGTCGGGGACGGCACGGCATCGAGCTGATCGATCACCTGATCGGGTGAGATCAGGCATTATCGTCGACTTGCACTCGCCATCGCTTTCGTCGCCCATGGCGAGGGGATCGCTGTGCCCCGGCAGCGGTAGCGGACTATGGCCACCGTCTCGGGGTTGAACAGCCTCACCTCGCCCTGCTCGGGCCACCATCTCCGGAGATGGCGGCGCCGCAGTTCCTTAACCGTCGCCTTTAGGGTGCTTGTGCCGTAACCAGATCCACACTCGTCGCCAGGTGAACGATGACAAGTAGGCAAAGGTCCGGGATGACGTCCCGTGGCGGTGGTAGTGCCGCATCAGGCAACCTT
>JBIOZN010000036.1:0-16040 GCA_044871175.1 Acidimicrobiales bacterium
CTTCTGCTCTTCGGTGCCCCAGCGCAGCAGCGTGTTGCCCAGCATCGTGATGCCGAAGCCGTCGTTGGGGCCCGCCGCCGGCACTCCGGCCCGGCGGAACTCCTCGGCCAGCACCACCTGCTCGACGGGCGTGAGCCCGGGGCCGCCGTACTGCACCGGCCAGGTCACGGCGAGGTAGCCGTGCTGGCGCAGCGTCTCCCGCCACTCGAGTGTGAACGCGTCGGCTGCTTCCGGTTCGAGCGCACCGATCCCCCGCCATCCGGCCGGCAGGTGCTCGGCCAGGAAGGCCTGGACCTTCTCCCGGAACGCTTCGGCCTCGGCGCTGTAAGTGGGCCGCATCCGCCGGACACTACCCGGCCGGTGACGCGGCCACGGGTGCGAGACTCGCCGTTGTCTGGGACTTGGGAGGTTCGGGGAGGGAGCAACGGCCGATGCCCTCTAGGCTCAGCCGAACATGTCGAGCCAGCCCACGGGCACGTTGTCGCCCTCGTTCGCGCAGCTGTTCGCCGCCATCGCCGGCAACGTGCAGCACGTCATCCAGGGCAAGCCCGAGGTGGTCGAGCTGGCCCTGGTGTGCCTGGTCGCCGAGGGCCACCTGCTGCTCGAGGACGTCCCCGGCGTGGGCAAGACGAGCCTGGCCAAGGCGATCGCCGCCTCGATCGACGTCTCGTGGAAGCGGGTGCAGTTCACGCCCGACCTGTTGCCCACCGACGTCCTCGGCGTGCCCGTGTGGAACCGCGCGTCGGGCGCATTCGAGTTCCGTCCGGGGCCGTTGTTCGCCAACGTGGTGCTGGGCGACGAGATCAACCGGGCCTCGCCCAAGACCCAGTCCGCGCTGCTGGAGGCGATGGAGGAGCGCCAGGTCACGGTGGACGGCACGACCTACCCGCTGCAGAGCCCGTTCATGGTGATGGCGACGCAGAACCCGGTCGACCACGAGGGCACCTACCCGCTGCCCGAGAGCCAGCTCGACCGGTTCCTCATGCGCCTGGCCATCGGCTATCCGGCGCGGGCGGCCGAGCTCGACATCCTCGACCGCCACGGCGAGGAGGGCCCGCTCGCCGACCTCCGGCCGGTGGCCGCCGCCACCGATGTGCACGCCATGGTGCGAGCGGCGCGCGGCGTGCACGTCGCCCCGCCCCTCAAGCACTACCTCGTCGACCTGGCCGAGGCCACGCGCCGGCATCCCGGCGTCGCCCTCGGTATGTCGCCGCGGGCCACGTTGGCCCTGCAGCGCGCGGCGCGCGCCCGGGCGGCCGCCCTCGGTCGGGGTTACGTCATTCCCGACGACGTCAAGGCGCTGGCCGAGCCAGTGCTGGCCCACCGTCTCGTGCTCGCCCCCGACGCCACCCTCCACGGCGTCGACGAGCGGGCCGTGGTGGCCGAGGTGCTGGCCGCCGTGCCCGTGCCCTCGGGACGCAACGGGCTGTAGCCGGCGTCCTGGTCACGATGCGACGCCGGGCGACGTCTCCGAGGACTGGGAGACGGAGCGAACCGTGCTGACCCGGGGCGGCTGGGCCGTGCTGGCGGGCGTGGCCGTGGCTGCCCTCATCGGTCGCGCCTTCGCCATCATCGAGCTGTTCGTGGCCGCCGCCGCACTGGCCGTGCTCGTCGTCGCCGCCCTGGCCTACGTCCGCCTCGCCCGGGTGCGCCTGCGCCTGGCCCGGGCCATCAACCCCACGCGGGTGCACGCCGGCGGCCTCACCCGGGTCGAGGTGGCGGCCACCAATGTGGGTTCGCGGCGCACTCCGGTGCTCCGGCTGCGTGACCCGGTGGGCGGCACGCGGGGCGCCACGCTGCACCTCGCTCCCCTTGCCCCGCGGGAGACGGCCCGGGCGGCCTACCGCCTGCCCACCAGCCACCGGGGCGTCGTCCCCGTGGGCCCCCTCACCGTCGAGCTGGCCGACCCGTTCGGGTTGGCCCGGGTCACCAGCATCGCCGCCCCCCGCCTCGAGGTCACCGTCTACCCCCATGTCGACGACGTCGACCCGCCCCGGCACAACCGCAGCCGGGACCCGTTGTCGGGCTCGGTGAGCTCGACCTCGCTCGGGCGCCAAGGCGACGACTTCTACGCCCTGCGTCCCTACGCCATCGGCGACGATCTGCGTCGAGTCCACTGGCCGTCGACGGCTCGCCACGACGAGCTCATGGTCCGCCAGGACGAGCTGCCCTACCAGGACCGCACCACGGTCGTGCTCGACGTGCGCAAGGGTGCCCACGACGGCGACACCTTCGAGGCGGCGGTGTCGGTGGCGGCCAGCGTCCTCACCGCGTCGTGGCGCCAGCGCGACGTCATCCGGTTCGTCACCACCGGCGGCCACGACAGCGGCACGGCCGCCCACGCCCTCGGCGGCATCGACGCCATGCTCGAGCACTTGGCCGTCGTGCAGCCCTCGCCCTCGGGGTCGCTCCACGACGTGTTGTCGCTGCTGGCCCAACCGGGCAGCGGCGGCACGCTCGTCGTCGTGCTGGGCAAGGCGGCGCGAGAGGAAGAGGCGCGCCTGGCCGGGCTGGCCTCGCGATTCGGGCGGATCATCGTGGTCACCTTCGACCCGCTGGCCCGAGTGGTGGCGCCCGCCACCGCCGCCGCGCTGGCGTCGGGCACGCTGGAACTCGTGCGCCTCCACGAGCTGGCCGAGTTCCCGAGCCGGTGGGACGACCTGGCGGCACGGGCCGCCGGGCGCAGCGTCAGGGCAACGGTATGAGCACCACGGTCGCGCCGCCCGGGCCGCCCACCGGCCCCCCCGCGTCCGGTCGGCCGCCGGCGAGCGGGGGGCCCGGCTCGACGGGCGACCGGACGTCGTCCCGCTCGCCCGTGCGGCGCCGGGCCAGCGCCCTGGTGCCCACCGAGATCGCCCTGGCCGCTCTCACCCTGGTCACGGCGGCCAGCTACGCCCGGGTGTTCGAGGGCTGGGCCTGGCTGCGCCCGCTGGCCGCCCTCGCCCTCACCTCGCACCTGCTCGCCCTCGCCTGTCGGCGGGCGGGATGGGGCCTCGTGAGCTCCACCGTCGGCGGTCTGGTCGGGCTGGCCGTCGCCATCAGCCTCGTCTTCTACCGCGGCGCCAGCGCCTGGGCCGGGCTCCCCACGCGAGCGACGTGGCGCCTCGTGGGCGACGACCTCTCGGTGGCCTGGGACTCCTTCGCCACTGCGGTTCCGCCCATCGATCCCAGTCGGGGCTACCTCGTCGCGGCAGGGGCGGCGCTGTGGCTGGCCGCGTGGTTCGCCGACGGCTTCGCCTTCCGCGCCCGCACCGGGCTCGAGGCGATCGTGCCGACGGCGGTGCTGTTCGTGTTCGCCTCGGCCCTGGCGCGCGACCGCCTGCGCGTGGTGTCGGCCGTCGTGTGGATCGCGACTGCCCTCGTCTTTCTCGCCCTCCACCGCGTGTTGCGCCAGGAGACCTCCGCCGGCTGGCTGGCGGCGCGCCGGGATCCCTCGCCGACGCCCACCGCGCTGCGGGTGGCCGGCGGCCTGGTCGTCGCCGCCATGGTGGCCGGCGCCGTGCTCGGCCCGCGCCTCCCCGGCGCCCGTCAGGATGCCCTCATCGATTCCCACAGCGAGGACGACTCGCGAGTGACGCTCTCACCGCTGGTCGACATCCGGGGCCGGTTGGCGACGAGGTCAGACGTCGAGGCGTTCACGGTCCAGAGCGCCGTCGGCACCTACTGGCGGCTCACCGCCCTCACCGACTTCGACGGCTCGACGTGGACCTCGCGCAGCCAGGTGGACGACGCCCGCGGACGGTTGCGGCGCGGCTTCGACGACACCGTCACCGCCCAGCAGGTCAACCAGAGCTTCGCCATCACCGGGTTGGGCGGCATCTGGCTGCCGGCCGCCTTCTCGCCGCTGGCGCTGGAGGACTCCGACGGGATCACGTTCGATCCCTCCACCTCCAGCCTCGTGTCGGAGGCCGACGACTCCGCCGGGCTGGCGTACCGGGTGCAGTCCGTCCTGCCGCTCTTCGATCCCCAACGGTTGGAGGCCGCCGACGCCATCCCCACCGGGCGCGACGTGGAACGCAACCTGGTCCTGCCGGCCGACTTCCCCGAGATCCTGCGGGCCGACGCCGAACGCATCACGTCGGGCGCCGATACTCGTTACGGCAAGGCCCTCGCCCTCCAGAACTACTTCCGGGACAACTTCACCTACGACCTCGGGTTCCGGGCGGGCCACAGCGACGACGTCATCGCCGACTTCCTGCGGGCCAAGCGGGGCTACTGCGAGCAGTTCGCCGGTACGTACGCCGCCTTCGCCCGCGCCGTGGGGCTGCCCGCCCGGGTGGCGGTGGGCTTCACCCAGGGGACGCTCGAGGCCGACGGCCTGTACCACGTGCTGGGCCGCCATGCCCACGCCTGGCCCGAGGTGTACTTCGAGGGCGTGGGCTGGGTGCCCTTCGAGCCCACGCCGGGTCGGGGCAACCCGCTCGCCACCGGCTACACCGGGGTCGGGCCGGCGCAGGCCGACGACCAGGGGGGCACCGAAACCGTGGGTACCACGGCGGCCTCGACACCGTCGCCGGTCAACGGCGCCGACGTGCCCGACATCGGCGGCGTCGCTCCCGAACTCGGCACGCCGACGCTGCCGCCCACCACGATCGAGGGCCGCCGGGGCGCCGGCCGGTGGGGATGGGTGCTGGCCGCGTTGGCCGTCGTCGTCGGCGCCGCCGTGGTCGCGGCTGGCTGGCTGGCGGCACTGGCGGTGGTGCGCCGCCGTCGCCGGGAGCGGCGCCGCCGCCAGGCGAAATCCGCGGCCGACCGGGTGCTCGTGGCCTGGACCGAAGCGAACGAGGCGTTGCAACGCTCGGGCACCGGCCCCCGTCCCAGCGAGACGCCGCTCGAGTTCGCCCAGCGGTCGCGGCGCCGGCTGGGCGCGCCCCCCGAGATGGACGACCAGCTGGCCGCCGACACCACCTGCGCGGCCTACGCCGCCGACGGGGTCCCGCCCGACGCCGTCGATCGGTCGGTGCGCACGGTGGCCACCCTCGAACGCCACGTGCACGAGACGAGCACGTGGCGCCAACGCCTCCGGTGGGCCGCCGACCCGCGCGGCCTCTTCACGGTCCGGAGGCGAAACGGCAACGGAAGCTGACCGCGCCGTCGCTCAGCCGTCCGCCGGGGCGCTCAGCCGTCCGCCGGGGCGCTCAGCCGTCCGCCGGGGCGCCCAGCCGTCAGCCGGGGCGCTCAGCCGTCAGCCGCAGCCGGCCGCCGGGCCCGCACCGGCGAGGTGCATTTCCCTGCCCTAGGCAGCCGATTGCACCGTAGAGGTGCAGATTCCTGACTGAAGCAGCGCCGTCGGGGTGGACCGCGAGGCCCGCGGGACCTACTCGTCCTTCTTGAAGCGGTTCCGCATGCGGGAGCTGGCGCCGCCCAAGCTGTCCTTCAACTTGCCGGCGCGCATGGACGACGTCACCGCCGCCAGCCCGGCCCGGCCCATCCGTCGAGCGTTGCGCTCGATGACGAAGGCGCACGCCAGCATGAGCAGGAACCCGGCGAAGGCGACGAGCACATGCACCTGCAGCGTGGCCAGCAGGAAGGCCAAGCCCCCGACCAGCCCCAGGGCCGCCCACTTGATGTTGCGGAAGGCATGCCGGTACAAGCTGTTCTGGCTGACGCTCTGGGCGAACGCCGGGTCGCTCTCGTAGAACTGCTGCTCGATCTGGTGGAGGATGCGCTGTTCGTCTTCCGAGAGCGGCATGTCGGTACCCCTAACCGAAACGCACGGGGCGTGAGCTCATCTGGATGGTCATCTTCGCACGTTGCCTCATGAGCGACAACGCGTGCTGGGATTTGCGAGGCGGGGGTCCGTCACTCCCGCCGGGTGACGGTGAACGAGGGGGCCACGCCGGCCACGTCGTAGCGAAACGGCAACATGGACGCGGCCGCGGCGTGGGCGGCGAGCCACTCGGCGAAGGGTTCGCTGACCCACCGGGGGCCACCGTCGAGGTGGGCGCCGCAGGCGGCCAGCCGGACGAAGCGGGCGTCCACCACGATCCCGTCGGGATCGTCGACGTGGAGCTGACCGCGGAAGCCGGTGGCCCGCCACACCTCGACGCGGGCCTGCCACCCGAGGTCGGCGGCGGCGACCTCGACCTCGTAAGCGGGGCCATCCCAGCCCGTCACCGACAGGCCGGTCTCCTCGCGTACCTCGCGGGCCAGGCCCTGCAGCATCGTCTCCCCCTCGTCGATGACCCCGCCGGGGGTGCTCCACTCGAGGGCGCCGCTGCGCCGCCGGTTGCGCACCAGCAGGATGGCGCGCTCGTCGCCCTCGCCCGCCTCGATGATGGCGCTGCCGACCACCCAGTGGCGCACGCCCAGAGTCTGCCCGCTCAGCGCCGCCCGAACGGCCCTCGGCGCAGCAGGCGGTCACGCATGCCCCAGCCGGTGACGAGGGCAAGGGCCTCGACGACGATCCGGCCCGACATCTTGGACGTGCCCCGGCTGCGTTCGACGAAGGCGATGGGCACCTCCACGACCCGGCCCCCGCGCCGCACGACCCGGTAGGTCATCTCGATCTGGAAGCCGTAGCCGTCGGCCCGTACGGCGCCGAGGTCGATCTGGGCCAGCATGGGGGCGCGGTAGGCCCGAAAGCCGCTGGTGGCGTCGTTGACGGCCAGGCCCAGGGCTCCGGCGGCGTAGCGGTTGCCCCAGCGCGACAGCAGCCGCCGGTGCCAGGTCCACTGCGGGACCGAGCCCCCGGGGACGTAGCGCGAGCCGATGGCGAGGTCGGCACCGTGTTCGACGGCGGCGAGCAGCGCCGGCAGCACGTCGGGGTCGTGGCTGAGGTCGGCGTCCATCTCGACCAGGGGGTCGAAGCCGTGCTCCAGCCCGTAGGTGAAGCCGGTGCGGTAGGCGGCGCCCAAGCCCTCCTTGCCCGATCGGCGGAGCACCTCGACCTGGCCGAGCTCGGCGGCGATCGCCTTGGCCACGTCGCCGGTACCGTCGGGGCTGGCGTCGTCCACGACGGCGACGTGCGCTTCGGGGACGGCGGCCCGGATGCGCTCCAAGACCTCGACGATGTTGTCCAGCTCGTTGTAGGTGGGCACGACCACGAGGGCGGGCACGGCGGCGCACTCTACGGTCGGCGGCCGTACCATCCGGGTCATGCCCGATGGTGCGCCTCACCCGCCGCGGCCGCCTGGTGCGCCGCCGAGCGGTGCGCCGTCGGACCGTGCGCCCGCGTCGCCCGAGCCGTTGTCGGCCTTGCCCTCCACCACCGCTCGCGTGCTGGCGTTCGTGTCGATCCTCGTCGCCGGGCTCGCCGGCGGGCTCATCGGCTACGGGTTCGTCGACCTGCAGGGCGGTTCGAGTGGGTGGTCGGCGCTCGGCGCGCTCGTGGGCGCGGTGGCCGCCGCCGCCGGCACTGCGGTCATCGCCGTGCTCGTCCTGCGGGCCATGGGCGAGTGGAAGCGGGACACCACACCGCTCTGAGTCGGTTTCGTCACCCTCACCGGGTCAGGCGCAGCAGGCGGAACGCCTCGGCGGCGGCCAGCCCGGCTTCCCGACCGGTGTCGGCCGCCCGTTGCGCGACCAGGTCGCCCACCCAGCCCGTGTCCTCGCCGAGCTGCGTCCGGTGGCACGCGAGCGCTTCGGCCTTCTGGTCGAGCGTCGCCGCGATGTCGACCGCGGTGTCGGGCGCCAGCGTCCCGGTCAAGTAGACCCGCGCCACCTGATGCGCCGCACCGGCGTCCGGGAAGTACAGGGGGCTGGAGGCCGCAGGGGCGACGGCATCGAGCACGGCCAGACCGGCGATCCGATGGTCGCGGTGGTTGACGTAATGGTCTCCGAAGTAGAGGGCGGCGGGGTCGGGGCAGACGACCGCCTCGGGGCGGGTGGCGCGCACCAGCTCCACCAGTCGTCGCCGCAACGCCAGGTCGTTCTCGCTCTCGCCGTCGGGGAGGCCGAGCAACGTCACCTCGGCCAGGCCGAGGACCGCCGCCGCCGCTCGCACCTCGTCGGCTCGCGTGGCGGCCAGCGCCTCGGGATCGGCGTCCGGATCGGATGAGCCCTTTTCGCCGCGATTGACGATGACGAGGTGCACGTGCGCGCCGCCCGCCACCCATCCGGCCAACGTCCCGGCGCAACTCACCTCCGGGTCGTCCGGGTGGGCGTACACGGCCAGCGCCCGCGCCGGCCGATGGTCGTCGACGTTCAGCACGGGCAGTCGGCGATCGCTGCCGCCGCCCGCTCGCACGCCTCGTCATCGACATCGAGATGGGTGACGAGACGCACCAGGTCGACGTCGATGCTGCCCGCCAGCACGCCGTGCGCGGCGAGGTGCTCGAGCACGGCGGCAGGATCGGAATGGCGCCACACCACCACGTTCGTGCACACCGTGGCGGGGTCGAGGGCGCCGGGCCAGCGCGCCGCCACCGCCGCCGCCAGTCCTCGCGCCCGAGCATGATCGTCGGCCAGACGGTCGACATGGTCGCCCAGGGCCACGAGGCCGGCGGCGGCCAGCACTCCGGCCTGGCGCATCGCGCCGCCCAACCGCTTGCGCTCGGCGCGGGCCCGCTCGATCAAGTCGGCCGAGGCCGCCAACACCGACCCCACCGGCGCGCCCAGCCCCTTCGACAGGCACGCCATCACCGTGGTGCCGGCGGCCGCCAGCCGGTCGGGCGCCACGCGCGTCGCCACGGCGGCGTTGAACAGGCGGGCCCCGTCGATGTGCATCGGTAGGCCGCGCGCCGCGATCGCGTCGAGATCATCGAGCGCCCACGGCGTCCCACCCGAGGGCATGTGGGTGTTCTCCACGAACACCGCGCTCACGGGGGGCCAGTGGTGGTGAACGGCGGCGATGGCGCGGTCGACCTCGGTGGGCTCGAGCCGGCCCAGATCATCGTCGAGGGCGTGGAACTGGGTGGCCGAGTTCAGGCCGGCGGCCCCCTGCTCGTAGGTGACGACGTGGGCCGTGCGCCCGACGACGACGCGGGTGCCGGGCCGCCCGAGGAGCCGCAGCGCGATCTGGTTGGCCATCGTGCCGCTGGGCACGAACACGGCCGCCTCCTTGCCGACCCGCTCGGCGAACGCCGCCTCCAGGCGCGCGACGGTGGGGTCCTCGCCGTAGCCGTCGTCGCCCACTTCGGCCTCCGCCATCGCCCGGCGCATCGTCGCGGTGGGGCGAGTGACGGTGTCCGAGCGCAGGTCGACGGGCGGGCGGATCGCGGGCACGACGACCGACGGTAGCGGGCGCCGCCGGCCACGCTCCGGCCGAGACGCGAGACGCGACCCGGCGCCTACCGTGCAGCGGTGGTCGCCGTGCAGCCCTTCCCCGCTCCTCCGGGCAGCCCGCCGGGTGCCGACGTCGAGGAGTTGTTGGCCCTGGCCCAGCGCCTGGCCGTCGCCGCCGGCGACCTCGTGCGCCGGGGCCGGGCGGCCGGGCGCCCGGCGGCCGGCACCAAGAGCACCGCCACCGACATGGTGACCGAGTACGACCGGGCGGCCGAGCAGGCCATCGCCGAGGGCCTCCGCGAGGCGCGGCCCCACGACGCCATCCTGGGCGAGGAGGGCACGACCGAGGACGCCACAACCGCCGCCAGCAGTCCGGCCGACGACCGCACCCCCATCACGTGGATGGTGGACCCCATCGACGGCACGACCAACTTCCTGTACGGCCTGCCCTTGTACACCGTGTCGCTCGCCGCCGCCGACGTCCACGGCAGTCTCGCCGGCGTCGTCGTCGTCCCCGCCACCGGCGAGGTGTTCGCCGCCGCCCGGGGCCGGGGCGCGACCCTCGACGGCGAGCCCATCGGCGTGCGCCCCGACGCCACCCTGGCCACCGCCCTCGTCGGCACCGGCTTCGCCTACGCCCCCGAACGCCGCCACGCCCAGCTGGCCATGTGGGCCCGGGCGATCCGCTCCATCCGCGACCTCCGCCGCCTCGGCTCGGCCGCCCTCGACCTGTGCTGCGTGGCCTGCGGGCGCTACGACGCCTACGCCGAGCACGGCCTGAACGTGTGGGACCTGGCCGCCGGCGCCCTCGTCGCCCACGAGGCCGGCGCCCGCCTCGGGGCCATCGAGGGCGGCCCGCCACGCGCCACGTCGGTGCTGGCGGCCAGCCCGGCGGTGTTCGAGCCCTTGCAACAGCTCCTCACGGCCGCCGGCGCCGCCGCGGTCAGCGCCCTCTACCCGGGCTGACCACCGTTTCGGACGCCCGGTAAGCGAGAATGAGCACGTGGGCACACGCATCCTCACCGTCGAGGACGACGAGCGCATCCGGACGGCCGTGAAGATGGCGCTCGAGGACGAAGGCTGGACGGTGGAGGAGACGGGCACCGGCGAAGAAGCCCTCGACCGCTTCGCCCGCCAGCCCGCCGACGTCGTGCTCATCGACATCATGCTCCCCGGCATCGACGGCTTCGAGCTGTGCCGCTCGCTGCGCAAGCACAGCGACGTCCCGATCGTCATGGTCACCGCCCGGGCCGACACCCACGACGTCGTCGCCGGGCTGGAGGCGGGCGCCGACGACTACCTCACCAAGCCTTTCGCCCCCAAGGAGCTGTCGGCCCGCATCCGCGCCCTGCTGCGCCGCGTGCGCCCGTCGCCCCCCGGGCACGCCCGCCTTACCTTCGGCGACCTCGAGGTCATCCCCGACGAGGGCAAGGTCACCTTGGGGGGCACCGAGCTGCATCTCACCAAGACCGAGTTCCGCCTGCTCTGTGAGCTGGCCAGCAACCCCGGCCGGGTGTTTAGCCGGGAGACCCTGCTCGACCGGGTGTGGGGCTACGGCTACTTCGGCGACGGCCGCCTGGTCGACGTGCACGTGCGCCGGTTGCGCACCAAGGTCGAGCAGGACCCCGCCAACCCGCGCCACGTCGTGACGGTCCGTGGTCTCGGCTACCGCCTCCAGGCCTGAGGCCGCCGCCGACACCGGCGCCGCCGCGGCGGCGCCCGCTCACTCGATCGCGCGCCGGCTGCGGCGCGTCCGCCTCCGCCGGCTCAGCATGCGCGCTCGCATCACGCTGGCGTTCGCGCTGGGCGCCCTGTTCCTGTCGTCGGTGCTGTCGGTCGTGACCTTCGGGCTCACCCGGTCCACCCTCATCCGCCAGCGGGAGGCCGGCGCCCTCCGGCAGGCCTACCTCAACGCATCCGTCCTGGCGCCCCGCCTCACCGCGGCCAGCCCCGACGTGGCCGAGCAGTTGCAGGCTCTGCAGACGCCCACCGGCGCCAACCCGCTGGTGCTGTTCCGGGGCCGCTGGACGACCTCCAACGTGCAGTTCAGCGAGTCGCAACTGCCCTTCGAGCTGCAGCAGCGGGTGCGCGGCGAGGGCACGCCGGCCCGCATGCGCTACCGCATCGACGGCGTCGGGCCGGTGCTGGCCGTCGGCGTGCCCCTGCCCGACGTCGACGGCTACTACTTCGAGATCGTCTCCCTCGACGAGACCGCCCACACCCTGCAGTCCATCGGCGTGTCGCTGTTCGGCGCCTCGATCCTCACTACCGCGCTGGGCGTCGCCGTGGGCGTCTGGGCGTCGCGCCGGATGGTGCGGCCCCTCGCCGAGGCCGCCAGCGCCGCCAGCGCCATCGCCTCGGGCCGGCTCGACACCCGCCTCGAGGTGCCGCCTGATCCCGACCTCGGCGTGCTCACCGAAGCCTTCAACGGCATGGCCGCCACCCTGCAGCAGCGGGTCGAGCGGGACGCCCGGTTCGCGTCCGACGTGAGCCACGAGCTGCGCTCGCCCCTCATGACGCTGTCGGCGTCCACCGAGGTGCTCCTGTCCAACCGCGCCGACATGCCCGATCGGGCGGCCGCCGCGCTCGACCTGCTGGTGGCCGACGTCGGGCGGTTCCAAGGGATGGTGGAGGACCTGCTGGAGATGTCGCGCTACGACGCCGGCGCCATCCACCTCGATCCCGACGAGGTCCTGGCCGCCGAGTTCGTCCGCCAGGCGGTGGAGGTGAGCGGGCACCACGGTGTCAAGGTCGACGTGTCGCCGCTGGCCGAGACGCTCGCCATCGAGGCCGACAAGCGCCGGTTGGCCCGGGTGATCCAGAACCTGCTCGACAACGCCGCCGTCCACGCCGGCGGCGACATCGAGGTGCGGGTGGGGGCGGCCGCCGACGAGCGCGGCGTCGAGCTGGTGTACATATCCGTCGAGGACCACGGCCCCGGCGTGCCGGAGGCCGAGCGCGGCCGGATCTTCGAGCGCTTCGCCCGGGGCACCGGCGCCGCCCGGCGGGCGCGGGGTGAAGGCGCGGGCCTCGGCCTGGCCCTCGTCGAGGAGAGCGTGCGCCTGCACGGGGGGCGGGTCACAGTGAGCGACCGGGCCGACGGTACGCCCGGCGCCCGCTTCACGATCCAGCTGCCGACGGTCACCTGATGAGCTCGCGCTCGGTCGCCCGCACCGTCGCGATGGCCGTGGCCGCCACGCTGGCCCTGGCGGCGTGCGGGATCCCCTCCGACGCCGGCCCCCGCACCATCACCACCGGCGAGCAGCCCTTCGACCTGGCCCCCACACGAGAGCCGGTCGTCGCCGACGACCCCAACCTCAACGGGCCGCGCGTCTACTTCCTGCTCCAGCAGACCGACGAGAGGCTCGAACCGGTCGGCCGCAAGGTCGCCGCCGAGTCCTCCGAGCTGCTCAACGCGCTCATGCAGGGACCCACCGACGAAGAGCTCGGCCGGGGCGTCAACACCGCCATTCCCACCGGCACCCGCCTGCTGAGCGCCTCGCTCGACCGATTCTCGGGCACGTTGCAGGTCGACGTGTCCGAGGAGTTCATCACCCAGCAGGCCCCGGCGGTGGGCAAGGCGGTGGCCCAGGTGGTGTTCACCGCCGGCGGGGCGCCGGGCGTGCAGCGCGTCGTGCTCACGGCCGCAGGTAAGGCCTACCCGTGGCCGTCGGGCGACCGCACGTTCCCCGAAGGCGAGGCCATGTCCCGCCTCGACTTCCCCGATCTCGACCCCACCCAGTACCCCGAGCTGACCCCGCCCCCGCCCACCATCGCGCCCACCACCACGCCGGGGGCGGGCGAGCCGAACTGATCGGCGATCGGCTACCCGAAGAAGACGCTGGCCACCTCGTGGTACACGCTGGGATCCACCGCGCGCGTGCGGCCCCTGGCCACGCTGAGCGGGGCCCGGGTGATGCGTTGCTCGACGAACACCACCATCTCGCCGAAGGCGCCCTCGTGCACGGCGTCGATGGCCGCCAGCCCGTAGCGCGTGGCCAGGACGCGGTCGTAGGCGGTGGGGGTGCCGCCGCGCTGGATGTGGCCCAGCGTCGTCACCCGGGTCTCGAACCCGGTGCGCGCCTCGATCTCGGGCGCGATGCGGTTGGCGATGCCGCCCAGCCGCTCGTGGCCGTAGGCGTCGACCTCGTACTGCGGCTGGGCCATCGTCCCCTCGCGGGGGCGGGCGCCCTCGGCCACCACGACGATCGAGGCGTACCGTCCCCGCTCGTGGCGCCGCTGCAGGATGCGGGACACCTCGTCGACGTCGAAGGGCTCCTCGGGGATGAGGATGACGGTGGCGCCGCCGGCGATGCCGGCGTAGGTGGCGATCCAACCGGCGTCGCGCCCCATGACCTCCACCACCATGACGCGGTCGTGGCTCTCGGCCGTGGTGTGCAGGCGGTCGATGGCGTCGGTGGCGACCTGGACGGCGGTGTGGAACCCGAACGTCACCTCGGTGCCCACGATGTCGTTGTCGATCGTCTTGGGCACGCCGACGATGGGGAAGCCGTGCTCGTTGTACAGGATCTGGGCGACGGTGAGCGAGCCGTTGCCGCCGATCACGATCAGCGCGTCGAGGCCGAGCTCGGCGAAGGTCTTGCGGAGCTGGTCCACGCCGTCGGGATGGTCGAGGGGGCTGCCGCGGGTGGTACCGAGCATGGTGCCGCCCTTGGGCAGCATGCCCCGCAGCGTGCGCACGGTGAGCTGGGTGTAGCGCTGCTGGAGCGCGCCCCGCCAGGCGTCGTGGAAGCCGATGAGGTCGTCGCCGTAGATGTTCTCGCCCTTGCGAACGATGGCGCGGATGACGGCGTTCAGGCCGGGGCTGTCACCGCCTCCCGTCAGCATCCCGACCCGCATGGGCCAACGCTAACGGAGGCCCGCCGCCGGCCGGCCGACCCTCGGCCCCGGTCCGGTGTGGTACGACAGCCACCGTGGCTTGGGACAGTCGCCGGCCGGTGCCGTGGCGGCGGATCGTCACGCTGTTCGTGGTGTACGCCCTCATCGCCAACGTGGCACTGCTGCTGTTCGCCCGGGACAGCTACGGGGTCGGCACGGTCGCGGGCATGGCCGTCGGGTTGGTGCTCTACCTGGGCGCCGCCTGGGTGCTCGTGAAGTTCGGGTGGAACCCGCCCGCGCTCCGGCCCCGCCAGCAGGCGGCCGAAGCCGCCGAACGGCGGGCGGCGGCCGAGGCCCGCCGGTCGGACGCGGCGGCGGCGCCCGGTGCCGCCGGCCCCCGTCCCAAACCCGCCCCGACCCGACGCACCAACGCCACCAACCGACGCGCCCGCCGCTGAGCCATGCCTCTCGTCCTCGCCATCGATGCCGGCACCACGGGTGTGCGCTGCATCGCCTTCGACAGCGCCACCGGCACCCAGCGGGGCGTCAGCTACCGCGAGCTCACCCAGCACTACCCGCGTCCCGGCTGGGTCGAGCACGACGCCACCGAGATCTGGGCGGCCGTGCGCGAGACGCTGTCCGAGCTGACGGCCACGCTCGACCAGACGCCGGCCGCCATCGGCATCACCAACCAGCGCGAGACGGTGGTGGCCTGGGACCGCACCACCGGCCAGCCCTACCACCGGGCGATCGTGTGGCAGGACCGGCGCACCGCCGCGCGCTGCGACGAGCTGGTGGCCGCCGGCCACCTGCCCCTGGTGCGCTCGCGCACGGGGCTTGTGCTCGACCCCTATTTCTCGGCCACCAAGATCGAGTGGCTGCTACGGGAAGGCGGCGTGCCCGCCGGCCCCGAGCTCGCCCTGGGCACCATCGACACGTGGGTGTTGTGGAACCTCACGGGGGGGCACGTCCACCTCACCGACCCCACCAACGCCAGCCGCACCCTGCTGTTCGATCTCGACAAGCTCGACTGGGACGACGAGCTGTGCGCCCTGTTCGGGGTGCCCCGCGCGGCCCTGCCGGGGATCGGGCCGTCGAGCGGCCGGCTCGGGGTCACCAGCCCCGACTGCGGGGCCCCGGCGGGGATCTCGGTGGCGGGCATCGCCGGCGACCAGCAGGCGGCGCTGTTCGGCCAGGCGTGTGTCGAGCCGGGGATGACCAAGAACACCTACGGCACCGGCAGTTTCGTGCTGATGGACGTCGGGCCCGACCGCCCGCCGGCCGTCGAGGGGATGCTGACGACGGTGGGGTGGACGCTGGCCGGCGGCCCCACCCATTACGCACTGGAAGGCGCCATCTTCGTCACCGGCGCGGCCGTGCAGTGGCTGCGTGACGAGCTCGCCATCATCCCCGACGCCGCCTCCATCGGCCCGTTGGCGGCGTCGGTGCCCGACACCGGCGGCGTGTACCTGGTGCCCGCCTTCGCGGGCCTCGGCAGCCCCTGGTGGGACCCCTACGCGCGGGGGACGATCGTGGGGATCAGCCGGGGCACGGGCCGGGCCCAGCTGGCCCGGGCGGTGGTGGAGGCCATGGCCTACCAGACCCGGGACGTGGTGGACGCCATGGTGGCGGCGTCGGGGCGGCCGGTGCGCGAGCTGCGGGTGGACGGCGGCGCGTCGGTGATGGACCTGCTGTGCCAGCTCCAGGCCGACCAGCTGGGCGTGCCCGTGCGCCGCCCGGCCGAGCGGGAGACCACGGCGCTGGGCGCTGCTTATCTGGCCGGCCTGGCCGAGGGCGTCTGGGCGGGCCTGGAGGACGTGCAAGAGGCGTGGCGCCTCGAGGCGACGTTCACCCCGGCGTCCGACCGCACCGCCGCCGACGCCGTCTACGCCGACTGGCGGCGTGCTGTCGACCGGTCCCGCGCCTGGGCCACCTGACCTCCGCCCCGGCCCGCCGCCGGCCGTCGCCCCCTCCGCAGCGATCGCCCCGGAGTGACCCAACGGTCGGAACGGCGGAGCGGCGGCGAGTCAGGTGCG
>JBIOZN010000037.1:0-3152 GCA_044871175.1 Acidimicrobiales bacterium
GGCGGTGGCGGGCGGAGCGGCGGTGGTCGGCGCGGCCGTGGCGGAGGTGGTCGGCGGAGGTGACAGCTCCGGGCGCGCCGGGCGCCCGCCGCAGCCGGCGGCCACCCCGGTCACCACGGTGGCGGCCACTGCGGCGGCCGCCGCCCACGACGCCCGCGTCATCCCGCCGTCACGTCTCGGGCGCGCCACGACCCCGGCCGGGGCCGGCCGATGCGGGACGGGCGCCGCCTTCTTTGGGTTTGCACCCTCAGCGCCACAGATGGGCCCTCAAGGTGCAAACCCGGTCGGGGGGCGGTGCGCCCCGGCGGCGGGCGGTCACGCATCCGCCAGCTCGATGTCGGCGACGACGGGACGGTGATCGCTGGTGGGCTCGGGGGGCGCCTCGGCGCTGAGCACGCGGCCGCCGGCCACGGCGACCACGTCGATCTGGCGGGCGGGCTCCGGCCACGGCGTCGTGAGGGCGACGGGACCGGGGTCGAACCCGGCCGCCTCGAGCACGGGCACGAACTGCTCCCGCGGCAGGTTCAAGTCGCCCATCAACACCAGCGGGCGCCGGCGGGTGGCCAGCACGGCCAGCAGGGCCAGGAGCTGCTCGGCCGCCGTCGGCTCGTGGTTGTGCAGGTGGGTGCAGGCCAGGGTCACCTCCGTCTCCCGCACCACCGCCGGGGCGACCAGCGCCACCCGTGGCTCGGTGCCGGCGGGGCGCGGAAGTCGCACCAGGTCGGCCCCCCGGAGCTCGCCCCGCACCACCAGGGCGTTGCCGTAGTGCCCGCCGAGCAACCACCGCGCCCGCACGAACTGGTACGCCGGGGCCCCGGCGGCCTTGGCGCAGTACCGCGCCTGGTCGACGAACCAGGACCGCACCAGCCGGCGGTCGACCTCCTGCAAGCCGACGACGTCGGCATCGAGCGAGCGCACGGCCGCCTGGAGCCGCGGGAGCGTCACCCACGGCCAGGGCCGCAGACCGGGCCGCGTCCCGTGCTTGATGTTGAACGTCGCCACCCGGAGCCGCATCGGCCCAGTCTCGCCGCCGCCCGCAGGCGGTCGGGCCACCATCGCCGCCTGGCGGCCGCCACGGCGGAAAAGGCCGAGAACCGGCGGCCCAGATGTGGCGTACTGCGGCACGACCCACCAGACAGGAGCAGCGCACCATGTCCTCGTTCTTCCTCGACGCCGGCGAGCGTCTCCTCAAGACCTTCGTGCAGGCGTTCCTGGCCATGATCACCGCCTCGGGCCTGGGCCTGTCGGCCATCGCCGACACCAGCAACCTCGAGCGCGCCTTCGTGGCCGGCATCGCCGCCGTGCTCTCCCTCGTGACCAGCTGGCTGTCGCGCTGGGCCACCAGCGACAAGAGCACGGCTTCCCTGGTGAAGGCGGCCCTGGCCAAGGCCCGCACCTGACCGGGTGCGGCGCCCGGCGCGCCGCACGCAGTCGGCTCAGTTGGCCCGGTCGATCCGCAGCACCTTCACGATCGACACGATCGAGAACACCAGCATCACGATCGCCCAGATGATGGCGATGATGGCGACGATGATGGCGGCGATGGCGTCGGTGATGCTCACCAGCACCGACGGCACGATGCCGAGCAGGAACGTGATCAGGATGTTGGTGATCAGCGCCGTGAGCACCAGCAGCACCAGGCCCTTGTTCTGCACGAACCGCTGCTGAGCGAGCACGAGCAGGATGCAGAACGCCAGTTTCAGGGCCATGAGCACGGCCAGCACGGCCAGCGCCGCCCCCTTGGGGAAGAACCCGAACAGGGCGAAGTAGGCGATGGTGCCGAACGGTGCCGCCAGGAACAACGACACCATCAGGATCAGCTTGGCGATGGCGAAGATCAGCAGCACGATGCCGAGCAGGATCACGATGATCGACACGACCAGCGTGCCGATGCCCTGCACCCGCCCGGTGATCCGTTCCGGAAACAGCAGCGGCAGGCCGATCAGGATGGTGGTGAACAGCAGGAGCCCGTCCACCAGGGCCTGGTAGGGAATGGCCAGGCCGGGCGGCTCGGGGTTGGCCTCGGCGGTGGCCTGGATCTGCTCGGAGTCGATGTCGTCGGGGTCTACGCCCGCCTTCACCAGCACGTCGTTGACGCCGGGGACCTCGAGCACCTGGGTGCCCCGGTCGGCGGCCACGCCCGGTTTCAGGCCGAAGTGGGCCCCGATCTCGAAGATCACCACCAGCGCGATGAGGACCAGCGCGATGACGTAGAGGGGGCGGCGCAGCTCGTCCACTCAGGGCTCCAGCTCGAGGCGGCACGGCTGGAACCCCCGGCACGTGGCGGTGATCCGGCTGCCGTCGTCGACGACACCGAGCCGATATTCGTCGGGGTCGTCGTCCTTGGGCCCGTTCTTGGCCGTGTCGATCTTCTGCTGCAGGCCGTCACCCGGGGGCACGAGCTCGACGGTGACCGGCCCACTGCCGGCGACCCGCCGCAACCTCACCTGCTGCACCTCGTCGGGGACGATGAACACGCACGTCCCGTTGCCGGCCAGCTCCAGCGTGTCGCCCTGCACGCACCGGGCGCCACCCTTAACCGCGTCTTGGCCGGTGAGGCGCCGGGGCGGGAACCGGTCCTCGAAGAACGAGAGCCCCGAGCTGGTGGGGTCGCCGGGCGAACGGTCGTCGTTCCGGGCCGCCACGCCGACAGCCACGGCGAACAGGAGCAGCACCACCACCAGGACGACGATGACGACCTTCATGGGGGTGACGGTCCGGCCGCGGGAGCGCGCCCCGGTGGCGGCGCCGGCAGGGGCAGCATGATCTCGCAGCGCACGTAGGCGGGCTTTTCCGATTCCACGATGCGGCGCACGAGGTCGGCATGGGGCGCGGCCGCCGCCGGCACGTGTACGCGCACGACGAACGGCCGCACCCGGCCGTCGCCGTCCCGTACCTCTTCTTCCAAGCGGAACCCGGTGACCCCGGTGGCGGTCTCGAGGAAGTCGATGAAGCCGCCGGCCGTGCCCCGCCGCTGGGCCAGCCGGGCGGCGTCGGCCACCAGCTGGCGCAGGTGCCCGACCCCCGACGACAGGCCCATGGTGCCGTGGCCGTCGTCGGACAGGAAGCGGTCGAGGTCGACCCAGCCGGCCAGGAAGGCGACGAAGCGGTCCGGGCAGCGGTAGGGGTGGAAGGTGTCGTCGAGGCCGCCC
>JBIOZN010000038.1:0-8189 GCA_044871175.1 Acidimicrobiales bacterium
GGAGGGGGCGACATCGAGCGCGCGATCGGGACGCTCGTCGTCGTCCAACCGGGTGACGGTGACGAGCGGCCCGCCGTCGGGCGCCGGCGGGCCCGTCACCCGCGCCGACTGGGCCAGCACCAGTTCGGCCGGGCCGAACCGCAGCCACATCCGTCCCGGCCGGGCGCGCGGCAGGTCGACGGCCACGGGGGCGCCGATCACGTCGGAGGAGTCACCGCCGTCCTGCACCCGCAGGGCGACGCGCAGGTTGGTGTTGGCGCGGATGTTGTCGTTCACCGCTCCGCTCGGCCGCTGGGTGGCGAGGACGAGATGCACGCCCAGGCTGCGGCCGCGCTGGGCGATGCCGACGAGGGCGTCGACGAAGCCGGGCAGCTCACCGACCAGCGTGGCGAACTCGTCGATCACCACCACCAGCCGGGGCAACGCCTCGTCACCGGCGGCCCGTCGCCGGTAGGCGACCAGGTCGGCGGCCCCGGCGGCGCGCAGCTGGCGCTCGCGGTGGGCCAGCTCGGCCTCCAGGCTGCGCAGGGCCCGCTCGGCCAGGTGCCCGTCGAGGTCGGTGACGACTCCGACCGTGTGAGGCAGGTGGGCGCAGGCGTCGAAGGCGGCGCCGCCCTTGTAGTCGACCAGGACGAACGTCACCTCCTGCGGACTGCACCGTGCCGCCAGCCCGGCGACGAGGGACCGCAGCAGCTCGCTCTTACCCGCCCCGGTGGTGCCGGCCACGAGGGCGTGGGGGCCGTCGCGCGCCAGATCGACCTCGACGACCCCGTCGGCGGCCACGCCGATGGGCGTGCGGGGCGGCGGGTCGGGGCCCGCCGTGCGCCAGCGGCCGGCGAGCACGTCGGCTTCTCGGCTCCCCTCGCCCAGCAGCGCCAGCAGGCCGACGGCGGCGGGCAGCCCCTCGGCTCCGCCCGCCTGTTCAGGGTCGTGCCAGCGGGCGAGGGCTCGCGCCGCGCGGCGGGCCAGGCGCAGCGGGCAACCGGCGGCGAGCACATCGGCGACCGGCTCGCCGTGCTCGGGGCCGCCCAGGCGCGCCCGCCCGTCACCGTCGACCTCGACCACCGTGCCGCACCGGGCGGGCAGGTCCCGGGCCCGGGCGGCGACCACGAGGAGGCTCACCGGCCCTGCCCCGCCGGCCAGCACCGTGCGTCGGGCGGCCGAGGGCGGGGTGGCGGCCACGGCGGCGTCGAGCACGAGCAGCACGGTCGGTCGCGAGTCGTCTCCGCGCTCGGCGGTACCGGCGGGCAGGTCGGCCAGGAGGGCGTCGAGCTCGTCGGCGGTGGCCGCCACCAACGGGGCGCCCCCGTGGGGGTGGCGGGTGTGGGGCAGCCAGCGCGTCCACGCCCAGGCGGCCGGATCGGCCCCGACGACGATCGTGAGGTCAGCCGGTCCGTGGAGCACGGCCGCCTGCACGACGAGCGCCCGGGCCACGGCGAGCGCGGCCGGCTGCGGCCCGACCACGCCGACCGAGTGGCCGGCTCCGAGGCGCACGGGAACGGGCACGTCGCGCTCGGCCGCCGCGTCGAGGACCTCCCGCACGTCCGGCGCGGGGGTGCCGCCGGCATCGGCGGGCACTCTTCCGGGGAGGGCGCCCCAGCCGATGCTGAGGACGAAGGCGTCGCCATGGTGGCGGCGGCGTTCCCACAATCGCCCGCTGCCGGCGTGCGCCCGGGCCACGACCTCAGCCAGGTTGGGCTGGTCCCGCCGGCGTCGCTCGGCGGCGACGGCCATGTGCTCGGCGACGGCCATGTCCAACTCGGTCAGCTGGCGGCGGCGCCGTTGGACCTCGGCGCGCCGACCCCGGTGCTCGTGGCGCCGGGCCTCCAGGCCGCTGGCGACCGTGCCGAGGGCGCCGACGCCGACGAACACGAGGCTGAGCGGCGACCGCATCACCACCCAGGCCGCCAATCCGCCCAGCAGCAGGACGAGCCCGGAGGCCAGGCCCAGGCGCCCGGCGCCCCCGGTGGTGGCCAGAGCGTCGGGCAGGCCGAGGGGCGGAACCTCGTGGTCGGGCGGCCGGGGACGCGGCGGACGGTTGAAAGCCATCGTGACGTCGGCGGCGGGTGCCGCGGGTGCGGCGGGGCCGCGGGTGGGCTCGTCCTCGCCCGCCGGCCTGACGGCGAGCAGGTGATGGCCCACGCGCAGGCGGGTCCCGGCGGGGACGAGGTGGCGCCCGAGCACGGGCGTGCCGCCGAGATGGGTCGGCACGGCCGGGGCCAGGTCCTCGACGACCACCGCCCCGAGCGGCCCGACGTGCAGGAGGCAGTGGTGCGACGACACCGCCGGATCGGCCAGGCGCACGTCGCAGCCCGGAGCCGAGCCGACGAGGTGCGGGCCCGGCGCCAGGCCGACGGTGGCACCGGCGGCGAGACCGGCGACGACCTCGACGGCGGCGACCGGAGCGACGGCGGCGACGGCGACGGCGGCAGCGGCGGGGGCGGCAGCGGCGGGGGCGGCGGGGGCGGCAGCGGCGGGGGCGGCAGGGGCGGCGTGACGGTGGCCGTCCCGCTCAGGGGCGCCGATGCG
Source organism: Acidimicrobiales bacterium (assembly GCA_044871175.1). Taxonomy (GTDB): domain Bacteria; phylum Actinomycetota; class Acidimicrobiia; order Acidimicrobiales; family Ilumatobacteraceae; genus JBIOZN01. Next base: position 2,530 of record JBIOZN010000038.1, read on the forward strand.
ATGGCGGCCGTCCTCTCCACGGCCGCCGAGGGCGGGGGCGGCGTGACGGTGGCCGTCCTCGCCACGAGCGCCGACGGCGACCACGCTGCCCCACCGCAGCCCGGCCGCCGCCACCGACGTCGCCGGATCGCGCCGCTCGCCGTCCACGCTGACCACGACGTCGCCGATGGCATCGGGCGCGAGGGCGGCGGCGACATCGGCCAGCGTCGCTCGCGAGGCCGCCCGCAGGCGCACCTCGCGCTCCGTCCCACGCTCGTTCACCACCACCACCTCCACCACGAGGCCGCCCATGGGCGAGGAGGGTGCACGGGCGGCCGGCGGCGGAACGGCGGCATGCACGCTGCGGGGGCGGAACGGCTGGGCGCGTCAGGGGCGGGCGGCGGCGGAACGGCGGCGTGCGCCCGGCCGGGGCGTCAGGGGCGGCCGCCGCCGCTGGCCGTGGCGGCGGTGACGCACGGGTCGTGGCAGGGGTGGGACAGGTCGACCTGGGTCACCGGCGCCTGGCGCCGCGCCGTGCGCACAGTGACGCCGGCGATCAGCCCGCCCAGGGCGCACACGGCGGCCGCCACCACCATGGCGGTGTCGAAGCCGCCGGCCACGCTGGCCGGCGAGGCCGGGTCCAACCCGGCGGCCGCCGGCAGCAGCGCCACCGCCAGCAGGCCGGCCCCCCGGGCGACGGCGTTGTTCACCGCCGAGCCCACGCCCAGATGACGCTCGTCCACCGCCCCGAGCACGGCGGCGGTGAGCGGCGCCACCGTGGCCGCCAGACCGAGCCCGAACACGACGGCGGCGGGCAGCACCGTGCGGGCATACGACGCGCCCGGCTCGACCCGGGTGAACAGCAGGAGCCCGACGGCGACCACGATCGGCCCGACCGTCATGAGGGGCCGCGGGCCGACGCGCTGGGCCAGGGCCCCGAAGCGGGCCGACAGCGTGAGCATGAGGATGGTGACGGGCAGCAGCGAGGCGCCCGCCTGCAGGGCCGAATAGCCGAGGCCCAGTTGCAATTGCAACGTCAGCAGGAAGGTGGCGCCCCCGAGCCCGGTGTACACCGCGAGGGTCGTGAGGTTGGCGCCCGTGAACTGCCTCGACCGGAACACCTCGAGCGGCAGCATGGGATGGGGCACCGCCCGCTCCACCACGACGAACCCGGCCAGGGCCACCACGGCGACCACGGCGGCGACCGCCACCCCGGCGGTCACGCCGGCCGGGCCCTCGATGAGGGCGTAACACGCCGCACCCAGGCCGACGGCGGCCAGGGCCGCCCCCGGCAGATCCGGGCGTACCGTCGGCGGCAGATCGTCGTCCCGGCTCTCGGGCACGTGGCGGGCGGTGATGGCGATGGCGGCGGCGGCCACGGGCAGGTTGATCACGAAGATCCAGCGCCACGATGCCGAGTCGACCAGCCATCCCCCGGCGAACGGGCCGACGGCGGTGGCCACCCCACCCAGGCCCGACCAGGCGCCGACGGCCCGGGAGCGGTCGTCGGGGTGGAACGTGGCCGACAGGATGGCGAGGCTGCCGGGGACGAGGAGAGCTCCGGCCACACCCTGCAGGGCACGGGCCGCCACCAGCGCGGCCACCGACGGCGACACCGCCGCGCCGAGCGACGTGAGGGCGAAGCCCACCAGGCCGATCAGGTAGATGCGCCGGCGCCCGTAGAGGTCGCCCAACGACCCGCCCAGCAGCAGCAGCGACGACAACGTGACCAGGTAGGCGTTGAGGACCCATTGCAGGTCGGCGAGACCGGCCCCGAGGTCGTCGGCGATGGCGGGGAGGGCGACGTTGACCACCGTGCCGTCGAGGAAGGCCACGCCCGAGCCCAGCACGGTGGCGGCCACCACCCACCGGGCCGGCGGGGTGGCGAAGCGGACGGTGCCGGCGACCGGCGGGCCAGGCGCGATCGAGCGACGCTAGCGACCAGTCCGAAACTCCGATGCGGGACGGGCCGCATCAGCCGTCATGATGAGGCCATGACTGGAGGCCCGGCCGTCCAAGCCGTCGGATTCGACGGCGACGACACGTTGTGGCACTCCGAGACCGAGTTCGCCGTCACACAGGCCATGTTCTGCGACCTGCTCGCCCCCTTCGTCCCCGACCCCGCCATCAACCTCGAGGCCCGTCTGGTCGCCACCGAAGGCGCCAACCTCCAGGTGTTCGGCTACGGCGTGAAGGGGTTCACGCTGTCGATGATCGAGACCGCCCTCGACGTGAGCGAGGGCCGGGTGCCGGCGTCGGTCATCCGCACGCTGCTCGATCGGGGCAAGGCCATGCTGTCGCACCCGGTCGAGCTGCTCGACGGGGTGGAAGAGGTCGTCGACACGCTGAAGGCGCGGTACCGGCTGGTACTTGTCACCAAGGGCGACCTCATGCACCAGGAGTCCAAGATCGCCGGCAGCGGGCTGGCCGAGCGCTTCGACCATGTCGAGATCGTGGCCGAGAAGAACGAGAGCACCTACGCCCGCATCCTGGCCCGCCACGGCCTCGACCCCGGCGCCTTCGTGATGGTGGGCAACAGCGTGCGCAGCGACGTCCTGCCCGTGCTGGCCATCGGCGGCCGGGCGGTGCACATCCCCTACCACCTGACCTGGCAGCACGAGCACGCCGACCACAACGGCGACGTGCCCACCCTTCCCAGCATCCGTCAGCTGCCCGCCTGGCTCACCGCCCAGGGCTAGCCGACAGTCTCACAGCCGCCGCAGCTTCACCTCGGTGACGCAGTGGTCGGCCCCCTTGCGGAAGATCAGCGAGGCCCGCTCGCGGCTGGGCAGGATGTTCTCCCGCAGGTTCTTGCCGTTGATGTTCACCCACACTTGGTGGGCGAACGCCGACGCCTCCTCGTGGGAGAGGTCGGCCAGGTGCCGGAAGAACGAATTGGGGTCGGTGAACACGGTTTCGCGAAGGGCGAAGAAGCGGTCGATGAACCACTGCTCGATGTCGTCTTCGTCGGCGTCGACGTAGATCGAAAAGTCGAAGTAGTCGGACACGTAGTCGCTGGTGGTCTCGGCCACCTGCAGGACGTTCAGGCCTTCGAGGATGAGGATGTCGGGCTGGTGAACGGCGAGCTCGCGGCCGGGCACGATGTCGTAGAGGATGTGGCTGTACACCGGCGCCTTCACCTCGGGCATGCCCGACTTCACGTCGCGCAGGAAGTTCACCATGCGCCGGTTGTCGTAGCTCTCGGGGAAGCCCTTGCGGTCCATCAGGCCTCGGCGCTCCAGGACCTTGTTCGGGTACAGGAAGCCGTCGGTGGTGACGAGCTCGACGGTGGGGTGGTCGGGCCAGCGGGCGAGGAGGGCCTGCAGGATGCGGGCGAAGGTGCTCTTGCCCACGGCGACGCTGCCGGCCACACCGATGACATAAGGCACGGGTGGCGCCAGCGTGCCGAGAAACGTCGAAGTCACCTTGTGCAGGTTCTGGCTGGCCGCGACGTAGAGGTTGAGCAGGCGGGTGAGCGGTAGGTAGACGTCCTCCACCTCGTCGAGGGAGATCTTGACGTTGATACCGCGCAGCTGTTCGAGATCCTGCTCCCGCAGGGTGAGCGGCGTGGCGGCCCGGAGCTCGGCCCACTCCTTGCGCTCGAAGGCGAGGAACCGCCCCGTGTGCATCGCGGCACGCTAGGCATCGTTCCCGATGCCACGCCAGGGGAGCCGGATCGATCCCGAGCGTCACCGTCGTGGCGCGTGGGCGACGCCACCGGCGCTCGTCACTCACGTGCTCGACCAGACGCTCGACCCGGTGCTGCGTGGCCGACCCGCACTGGAGGGGCTGCGCGTCCTCGACCCGGCCTGTGGCGACGGGCGCTTCCTGGTGGCCGCCGCCGTCCGCATCGCCCGGTGGTACGGCGTCGACGAGGCGCAGGCGGCGGCCGGCTGCGTCGGGGTCGAGCTCGATCCTGCGGCGGCGGCACGGGCGCGGGCCGCCCTCGGGCCGGCGGCCACCATCGTGGAGGGCGACGCGCTGGCCGGGGCGTGGCGCCAGCCGGTCGACGTGGTCGTCGGCAACCCTCCGTACCTGACGCCGCTGCGGCGACGCTCCTCGGGCGGCGGACGGCGGCGTGACGGCGGTCCCTACGCCGATGCCGCCGTGGGCTTCCTGCAGGAGGCGATGGCGTGCTGGGCCCGGCCGCACGGGGGCCGGGTCGGGCTGGTGGTGCCCACCAGCGTGCTGGCCACACGCGACGCGGGTGCCGCCCGGGCCGCCGCGCTGCGGGCGGGGCGGCTGGCCTCGGTGTGGTGGGTGGGCACAGGTGCCTTCGACGATGCCCAGGTCGACACCTCAGTGGTGACGTTGGTGCGGGGCGAGCACTCGGGCGCGATCGAACGCTGGCGGGGTCTGGCCGCCGAACCGCTGGCCGCCGTATCGGGCGGCGACCTGGCGGCGCGCCCGACGTGGGGCCATCTCCTGGCCGACGCCGCCGGTATCCCTCTGGTCGTCGTGCCGGCGGGCTCTGGCACGCTGGCCGATCTGGCCACGGCCACCGCCGACTTCCGCGACCAGTACTACGGGCTCGCCGGGGCCGTGGCCGACGATTGCGACGGCCCGCCGCTGGTGGGCGCCGGCCTGATCGACGCCGGGCGCTGCATGTGGGGGGAGCGGCCGGTGCGGTTCCAGGGGGGGCGCTACCACGCGCCACGGGTCGACCTCGGCCGGCTGGAGCCGCGGTTGGCCCGGTGGGCCGAGCGGCGTCTGGTTCCCAAGGTGCTCGTCGCCACCCAGACGACGGTGATCGAAGCCGCCGTCGACGAGGCCGGTGACTGGCTGCCATCTGTCCCGGTCATCACCGTGGTGCCCCGCCAGGCCGCTGACCTGTGGCGGGTCGCCGCCGTGCTCACGGCTCCGCCGGTGGCGGCCCTGGCGGCGGCCGCCCACCTCGGGGCCGGGTTCGCCGGCAGCACGCTCAAGCTGAGTGCCGCCCAGGTGCTCGCGCTTCCCCTGCCGATCCGCCCCTGGGACGGGGCCGCGGCCGCCCTCCGCGGCGGCGACGTGGTGGGGTGCGCGGCGGCCATGTGCGACGCCTACGAGGTGCCTCGCCCGTCGGTGCTGGCCTGGTGGCGGGCGGGCGCACGGGTGTGACGACGCCGTTGACGGCTCGGGCGCGCTCTCTAGGCAGCGATGTGCACCGTAGAGGTGCAGATTCCTGACTGAAGCGGCCGGGTGCCCTCAGATGGCCGCTCGCTGACCATCCGGAGCGCCCCCCGGAAGGGGCCATGCGGCCCATATCGCCGCCGCGTATCTCGGCTTACGGTCGCGGCTCGGATCCTTGGCGGGAGGTTGCCCCATGTCCGACGTTCCTTCAGATCCCACAGGCCAGCACGAGGCACGGGCGGTGACGGCTCGCGCGTACCGCCGCGCCGGCGCCCGTCCACAGCCGGCCCCGCCCCCCGAGGGCGAGGCCGGCATCACCCCGCGGCTCGACGCGGCCGCCGGCGCCCCGCCCGCCGCGTTCGAAGAGCCGGCCGCTCCAGAGGAGCCGGCCGCCGCCGACGAGCCGGCCGCCCCCGAGGAGCCGGCCGCCGCCGAAGAGCCGGCCACCCCAGAGGAGCCGGCCGCCGCCGACGAGCCGGCCACCGCCGAGAAGCCGGCCGCCGCCGACGAGCCGGCCACCGCCGAGAAGCCGGCCGCCATCGAAGAGCCGGCCGCCGACCAGCCGGCCGCCG
>JBIOZN010000039.1:0-8496 GCA_044871175.1 Acidimicrobiales bacterium
CCAAACGCTCGGGTGCGGCGCCGGTTCAGGCGACGGTGAACTCGTGGATCATGCCCTGGGTGAAATGGGGCGGAGCGTCGGCGGGCGGCTGGGCGTCCATCGACGTCGTCCCGACGGGCACGAAGCACAGGGCCACGTACTGGCCCGGCGTGAGGTCGGTGAGCACGTAGCCGGTCTGGCCCTGGGCGGCGAAGGCGCCTCCCATGGGCGTCACCTTGGTGAGCGCCTGCTCGTCGGGCAGGGCCAGCACCTCCTGGAAGCTCGCGGTGACGCCGTCGTTCTTGCGGAACAGCACCATCTCGTGCAGCTCCTTGCCCGTGTTCTTCAGCTCGAAGCTGGTGACGCCGGCCGGCATCGTGTCGGGCAGGCCCATCAGGTGGTACTCCATCAGCTCCACGTCCTGGCGGGCCCAGCCGCAGCGCGCCAGCCCGGCGGCGTGCACCTTGGCGTCCTTGGCCACGAAGTCGGGCGTCTGGAACCCGGTGACGTCGCCCGTCTGGGCCGCCTGCTGGGCGATGCCCACCATGCTCTGCAGATCGGCGGTGAGGTCGGCGGGTGCGCTGGCCAGCAGGGTCTCGCCCAGGGGGACGATCGGCGCGGCGAACGCCTTGCCCCCCTCGATGTCACCGGCTTCGGGCGGGGGCGCCGAGCTCGTGGTCTGGGCCAGTTGCAGCGACGTGGCGCAGAAGGTGCCGATGTTCTCACTGCCGGCGGCCGGCGCCGCAGGAGCGGCGGCCACGGTGGTGTCGGCGGTCAGGTTGGTGTCGTCGTCGTCGCCACAGGCGGACACGCCGACACCGAGAGCGACGACCGCGCCGAGAGCGAAGGTGGCGGAGCGGCGGAAGCGGACGGGTCGCATCATTGCGTGATCTCCTCGTTGCGTGCAGTTCGGGCGCACAGGTGAACCTCCGCTCCATGAAGGTGACGTGAGGGCAACGTGAGGACGGCTGCGCTCCCCCCGCGGACGTGAGGCATGATGGCGACGACAGCGAGCATTCGGGGGGGTAGTCCTATGCGGATCACGGTGACCGTCAACGGCGCCGCGCACGAGAGCGACGTCGAGCCGCGCACGCTGCTCGTGCACTACCTGCGGGAGGGGCTCGGCCTCACCGGCACCAACATCGGGTGCGACACGTCCTCGTGCGGGGCGTGCACGGTGCACATCGAAGGCGAGTCGGTGAAGTCGTGCACGGTGCTGGCGGTGCAGGCCGACGGCGCCGACATCACCACCATCGAGGGCCTGGCCTCGGGCGACCAGCTCCATCCGATGCAGGAGGCGTTCCGGCAGAACCACGGTCTGCAGTGCGGCTACTGCACGCCGGGCATGGTGATGGCGGCGGTGAGCCTGCTGAAGGAGATCCCGGACCCCTCCGAGGAGCAGGTGCGGGAGGGGCTCGAGGGCAACCTGTGCCGCTGCACCGGCTACCACAACATCGTGAAGGCCGTGCTCGACTGTGCCGGGCACACCCAGCGGGTGCCGGCGTGACCACCGTCGAAGACCCGCCGGTCGCCAACAAGCGCGTCCTCGGGACGCCGATGGTGCGCCGGGAGGACCCGGCGCTGCTCACCGGCGAGGCCCGCTACACCGACGACCTCGCCATCCCCGGCGCGCTGCGCCTGGCCCTCGTGCGCAGCCCCTACGCCCACGCCCGCATCACCCGGGTCGACGTGGCGCCCGCACTCGACCTGCCCGGCGTCGTCGCCGCCTACACGGGCACCGATCTCGCCGCGCTGTGGACGGCGCCCATGCCCTGCGCCTGGCCGGTGACGGCCGACATGAAGAACCCGCCGCACTACCCCGTCGCCCGCGACAAGGTCAATTACGTGGGCGACGCCGTGGCCGTCGTTCTCGCCCGCTCCGAGGCCGAGGCGCGCGACGCGGTGGAGGCCGTCGAGGTCGATTACGAGCCCCTGCCCCCGGTGCTCGACCTGGAGGACGCCGCCTCCGATCGCGTCGTCGTCCACGACGACCTCGGCACCAACACGAGCTACACGTGGACCCTCGACATCGGTGAGGGCGCGGTGGACGCGGCCTTCGCCGCCGCCGCCCACACGGTGCACGAGCGCTACGTGCACCAGCGCCTCATCCCGATGGCCATGGAGCCCCGGGCATGCGCCGCCGTGCCCCAGCCCTTCGGCGGCGACATGACGCTGTACTCGGCGACCCAGATCCCCCACATCCTCAAGATCATGGTGGCGCTCACCCTTGGGATCCCCGAGCACACCATGCGGGTGGTGGCCCCTGCGGTGGGCGGCGGTTTCGGCTCGAAGCTCAACGTCTACGCCGAAGAGCTGCTGTGCGTCGCCCTGGCTCGCAAGCACGGAGTGCCCGTGCGCTGGGTCGAGGAGCGCACCGAGAACGCTCTCGCCACCATCCACGGGCGGGGCCAGATCCAGCACATCGAGCTGGCCGCCGACGCCGACGGCCGGCTCACCGCCGTGCGGGTGCGGCTCCTGGCCGACATGGGCGCCTATCTGCAGCTGGTGACGCCGGGCATCCCGATCCTGGGCGCTTTCCTGTACGGGGGCGTGTACGACGTCCCTGCCGCCTACTCCCTGACCTGCACCGGCGTCTTCACCACCATGACGCCCACCGACGCCTACCGCGGCGCCGGCCGGCCCGAGGCCACCTACGCCATCGAACGGGCCATGGACGCCCTCGCCCACAAGATGGGCGTCGACCCGCTCGAACTGCGTAAGCGCAACTACATCCGCCGCGACCAGTTCCCGTACACCGCCATGACCGGTCTGGTGTACGACTCCGGCGATCACCTGGCCGCCGCCGAGAAGGCGGCCGGGCTGGTGGACTACGACGGCGTGCGGGCCGAGCAGCGGCGCCGGCGCGAGCAGGGCGACCGCATGCAGCTCGGCGTCGGCGTGTCCAGCTACTTCGAGATGTGCGGGCTGGCTCCGAGCCGGGTGCTGGCCTCGTTGAACTACGGCGCCGGCGGCTGGGAGTCGGCCACCGTGCGGGTCCTGCCCACCAACAAGGTGCAGGTGGTCACCGGCAGCGCGCCCCACGGGCAGGGCCACGAGACGTCGTGGTCGATGATCGTGGCCGACAAGCTGGGGGTCGACCCGGCCGACGTCGACGTGCTCCACTCGGATACCGCCCTCAGCCCCGTCGGGCTCGACACCTACGGCAGCCGCTCACTGGCGGTGGGCGGCATCGCCATCGACATGGCCTGCGACCGTGTGCTCGACAAGGCCCGCAAGATCGCCGCCCACCAGTTGGAGGCGGCCGAGGAGGACCTCGAGTTCCGCGGGGGCGCGTTCTCGGTGCGGGGCAGTCCCGACCGCACGGCGCCGCTGGCGGCCATCGCCTTTGCCGCCTTCACCGCCCACGACCTGCCCGAGGGCCTCGAGCCCAACCTCGAAGCCAACGTCAGCTACGACCCGCCCAACTTCTCGTGGCCGTTCGGCACCCACATGTGCGTGGTCGAGGTCGACACCGAGACAGGGTCGGTGCAATTGCAGCGCTATGTGGCCGTCGACGACTGCGGCAACCAGGTCAACCCGCTCATCGTCGAGGGCCAGGTGCACGGCGGCGTGGTGCAGGGCATCGCCCAGGCCATGTGGGAGGAGGCGGTGTACGACGCCGAGGGCAACCTGCGCACGTCCACACTGGCCGACTACCTGGTGCCATCGGCGGCCGACCTGCCGCCCATCACCACGGCCCACACGGTGACGCCCAGCCCCACCAATCCGCTCGGGGTGAAGGGCATCGGCGAGGCCGGCACCATCGGTGCCGCTCCCGCCGTCATCAACGCCATCGTCGACGCCCTGGCCCCACTCGGGGTGCGCGACGTGACCATGCCCGCCTCGCCCCGGCGGGTGTGGGAGACGATCCAGCAGGCTCAGCAGGCGCAGGCGCAGCCGGATCAGGCGGCCGGCGCTCGCCCGTCAGGAGGTGCGGCATGATCCCGGCCAAGTTCGACTACCGGCGGGCCAGCTCGGCCGACGAGGCCATCAGCCTCATCACCGAAGCGGGCGACGAGGCCAAGTTCCTGGCCGGCGGCCACAGCCTGCTGCCGCTCATGAAGCTGCGACTGGCCAGCCCGGCGCTGCTGGTCGACATCGGACGGTTGCAGGACCTCTCCTACATCCGCGACGCCGGTGACCACATCGCCATCGGCGCCCTCACGCGCCACCACGACCTCGAGCACTCTGAGCTGCTGGCCGAGCAGGTGCCGATCCTGGCCCGGGCGGCGTCGCTGGTGGGTGACCCGCCGGTGCGCCACCGCGGCACAATTGGGGGCTCGGTGGCGCACGCCGACCCGGCGTCGGACCTGCCCGCCACCCTGCTGGCGCTGGGCGCGTCGTACGTGGCCCGGGGTGGGGGCGGCGAACGGGTGATCGGGTCGCGCGACTTCTACATCGGGTTCCTGGAGTCCTCGCTGCAGCCCGACGAGCTGCACACCGAGGTGCGGGTGCCCAAGGCACCAGGGTCGCGGTGGAACTACCAGAAGTTCAACCGCCGGGCCCAGGACTGGGCCATCGTCGGCGTGGCCGCAGTGCGCACGAACGGGGGCGGCGGCATCAGCCTGGTGAACATGGGCCCGACGCCGGTGTTCGCCGAGTCGGCCACCAACGCCTGGCTGCAGGGAGCCTCGCCGGCCGAGGCGGCCGAGCTGGCCGGCGCCGAGGCCGAACCGCAGGCCGACCTCAACGCCAGCGTCGAGTACCGCCAGCACCTGGCCCGGGTGCTCACCCGCCGGGCCCTGGAGGCATCCGCCGGGTAGCGGCCCGTCACGACGGGCGGGCTGGTGGCCCGAGAGCGAGCCCCGCCCCTGCGGCGGGGCTCGCACGCGTGTGGCCGACGTCACTGCCGGCTCGTGATCCGCGGGATGACGGCGCCCCGAAAAGGGCGTTGCACAGATAGTGCTAATAGGCGTAGTACTCGGTCTGGGAGCAGGTTCCCAGGAGGAGGTCGTGCGACCCGTGGCCACCACCGTCGATCTGACCGACGCCACTCCGCCCGGCGACCGACCGGCCGACGACCGGTGGGCGCAGGAGCAGGCGTGGGTGTACCAGGCCGCCTGTCGCGGGCGCACCGAGCTCTTCTTTCCCCCATACGCCGAGCGCCCCCAGGCGCGGGCGCGCCGGGAGCAGCGGGCCCGGGCGATCTGCGCCGGCTGCCCCGTACGCGACCGGTGCCTGTGGTGGGGGCGCCAGCACCACGAGTACGGCATCTGGGGTGGAGAGAACGAAGAGGAACGGGTTTCGGCCGGTTACTCGCTGATGGCGCCTGTCGGTGCCCGCCACCTCGGCACCCGGCTCGTCGCGGCGGCCCTGAGCGGGCTGGACGGGCCCACGCCCGAAGAGCTGGAGCTCGAGGAGCTGGAGGAGGCGGAGGGTTAGACCACGCCGCCTCAGAGCAGTCCGGCGTAGGCGCCGCCGTCCACGGGGACGTGGGCGCCGGTGATGAACCGGGCCGGTTCCGAGCACAAGAAGGCGACGACCCGCCCGAAGTCGGCGGGATCTCCCACCACCCCGGCAGGGATGCCGAGCTGGCGGGCGTCGGGCTCGTCCCCGTACAGCTGGGTGATGCGCGCGGTGGCGTGGATGCCGGGCTGGGCCGAGTTCACCGTCACGCCGTCGGCCGCCACTTCGCGCGCCAGGGTCTTCAAGAACGCCGTCGCCCCCGCGCGGGCGGTGTTGGACAGGATGAGGTTGGCGATGGGCTGGCGCACGGCGATGGACGTGATCGCCACCACCCGGCCCCACTGCTGCTCGCGCATGGCGGGCACGGCCGCCGTGCACATGGCCACCACCGAGACGCAGTTGAGGTCGAGGGCGGGGCCGTAGGCGTCCAGCGCCGTGGACGCAAACGTGCCCGGCGGCGGGCCACCGGCGTTGGTGACGAGGATGTCGACGCCCCCGAGCGCGGCGATGGCCTCGGTGACGAAGCCCGTTGCACCCCCGGGCGTGCCCACGTCGGCCACGAGGGCGACTGCCTCGGCGCCGCCGGCCCCGGCGCCGGAGTCCCCGCCGGTGCGGGCCGCGACGCCGGCGGCGCTGATGCGGGCGGCGGCGTCCTCGACGCGGCTCCGATCCCGTCCGCACACGGCGAGGCGCGCCCCGGCCTCGGCCAACGCCATGGCCGAGGCCAGCCCCAGCCCCGACGACGCCGCCGCCACCGCCGCCCGCCGCCCGCGTATCCCAAGGTCCACGCCGTCGGACCGTACCCGCACCGCCCGCCCCTGCCCGCACGTCCGGGCGCACGAGGAACACTCGGCGCGCCAGGAGAGCAAAAGCTGCTTGTCGAAAGCTGCTCCTGGCGCCGAGACGAGGTGACGAGCCCGGGAGCGATGACGGGTGCGGGTTCGACTCCTCCCCCGCGTACGCTGCCGCCGATGCCTGCGCCCCTGACGGCCGGTCCCGCGCCGGCGGGACCATCCGCGGGGCCGTCCTCGGTCGACGCCGTCAGTGCCGCCCTGGCCGAGCACGACTACCTGCCCGACGCGGGCCTGGCCACGGCGGTGTTCCTCGCCCTGCGCCTGCACCGGCCGCTGCTGTTGGAGGGCGAGGCCGGCGTGGGCAAGACCGAGCTGGCCAAGGTCCTCAGCCGCTGGACCGGGGGCGAGCTCATCCGCCTGCAGTGCTACGAGGGCATCGACGCCAGCCAGGCCGTCTACGAGTGGGACTACAGCCGCCAGCTCCTGCACCTGCGGGCCGCCGAAGCCGCCGGCGACACCGCCGGGGGCACCGACGCCCTGGAAGCCGCCCTGTACTCCGAGCGCTTCCTCGTCAAACGGGCCCTGCTGCAGGCCATCGACCACCGCGAGGGCCCGCCCCCTGTGCTGCTGATCGACGAGGTCGACCGGGCCGACGACGAGTTCGAGGCATTCCTGCTCGAGGTGCTGTCCGACTACCAGATCACGGTGCCCGAGCTGGGCACGTTCCGCGCCCTCCAGCCCCCCGTCGTGGTGATTACGTCCAACCGCACCCGCGACGTGCACGACGCCCTCAAGCGCCGCTGCCTCTACCACTGGGTCGAGCACCCCGACTTCGAGCGCGAGGTCGCCATCATCCGCCTGCGGGCCCCCGAGGTGAGCGAGGCGCTGGCCCGCCAGGTGGCCGCCGCCACCGAGGCCCTGCGCGCCCGCGGCCTGTACAAGCCACCGGGCGTGGCCGAGACCATCGACTGGGCCCAGGCCCTGGCCACCCTCGGGCGCAGTGAGCTGGACGAGAAGACGGTCGAGGCCACGCTCGGCGTCGTGCTCAAGTACCGCGAGGACGCCGAGCGCGTCACCCAGGGCGGCCTGAGCCAGCTGTTGCGCCAGGTCTTCGAACGGGGTGCCTGAGCCCGGCTCCACCGACGCTCGAGCGCCCGGGCGGGTGGCGGTGGCCTTCGCCCGGCTGCTGCGGGGGGCGGGCGTGGGCGTGCCCGTGGGCTCGGTGCTCACCTTCGCCGAGGGCCTCGGGCTGGTGGGGCTCGATGACCGCGACCGCGTCTACTGGACCGGTCGGGCCACGCTGCTGCGCCGCCCCGAGGATGCCCCGGTGTACGACCGGGCCTTCGCCGTGTTCTGGGACCGGCGGGCGGCCACGCTCACCGGCGCCCCCGACGAGCCCGACCTGCTGTCGCTCACCCTCGCCCTCGACACCGACGAGAACGACGAGGACGACGAGGGTGACGACACCGGCGAGGCCGAGGCGGGTGAGGACGCCGACCTCACGCTGCGCTTCAGCGCCGTGGAGGTCCTGCGCGACAAGGACTTCGCCGCCTACACCGAGGACGAGCTGGCCGAGGCCCAGGCGTGGATGAGCCAGCTGCGGGTGGCCGCCGCCATGCGCCGCTCCCGCCGGATGGAGGTGAGCCGGCGACCCCGGGGCCGCCCCGACGTGCGCCGCACCGTGCAGGAGGCGCTGCGGGCCGGCGGCGAGCCCGTGCGCCGCCGGCACCTGGTCGCCGGCGAACGCCCGCGCCGGCTGGTGCTGCTGGTCGACATCTCGGGCTCGATGGAGCCCTACGCCCGGGCGCTGCTGCGTTTCATCCACGCCGCCGTCGTGGGAGCCCGCAAGGTGGAGGCGTTCACCCTCGGCACCCGGCTCACGCGCATCACCCGCGAGCTGTCGGCCCGCGACCCCGACCAGGCCCTGCGCGCCGCCTCGGCCAAGGTGAAGGACTGGTCGGGCGGCACGCGCCTGGGCGAGGGGCTCCGGGCGTTCAACGACCGCTGGGGCGTGCGCGGCCTGGCCCGAGGCGCCACCGTCGTCGTGCTGTCGGACGGGTGGGACCGGGGCGACCCGGCCGTACTGGCCGAGCAGATGGCGCGGCTGGCCCGGGTCGCCCACCGGGTGGTGTGGGTCAACCCGCTCAAGGTCACGCCCGGCTACGCCCCGCTGGCCCGGGGTATGGCCGCCGCCCTCCCGTACGTGGACGACTTCGTGGAGGGCCACTCCCTGGCCGCGCTCGAGCGCCTGGCCACCGTGATCGCCACCTGAGAGGTTGCGCCAATAGGCGCAGCCTCTCAGGCGTCCGGGGGCGCG
>JBIOZN010000040.1:0-2267 GCA_044871175.1 Acidimicrobiales bacterium
CGTGGAGGAACGTCGTCGTGGGCACCGCCGCGGGGGTCCTCGTGGCCGCCGTCGTGGTGCCCACGGTGGCCGGCGGCAACGCCCGGCCCAAGCCCGGCGCCGAGGTGCCGCTCCTGGCCCGGCTCACCGGCGCCGCCGAAGTTCCCGGTCCCGGTGACCCCGACGGCACCGGCAGCGCGGCCGTCACCATCGACACCGCCACCGACGAGGTCTGCTACGACGTCAACGTGGCCGGCATCGACCGCGCCACGTTGGCCCACATCCACCAGGGCAGCCCCACCGTCGCCGGCCCGATCGTCGTCAACTTCACGGCCCCCGCCGACGGCAGCTCCTCGGGCTGCGTGGTCGACCCCGATGCCGACGCCATCGCCGCCGACCCGGGCGGCTACTACGTCAACGTCCACAACGACGCCTTCCCCAGCGGTGCGATCCGCGGCCAGCTCAGCACCGGGCCCGCGCCGGCCAGCACCTACAGCCTCACCGACCCGGTTCGGGTGTACGACTCCCGCACCCAACCGGGCGCGGCCAAGTTGGCCCCGGGCGAGACCCGCACGATCAGCCTCACCGCGGGCACCGGCAGCGGCGGGCCGGCCCTGGCCGTGCCCGCCGGCGCCACGGCCGCGCTGGTGACGCTCACGATCACCCAGACCGAGGGGGCGGGCTACCTCAAGCTCTACTCGGCCGCCTTGAGCGGCGAGCCGCCCACCAGCAACATCAACTGGTCCCAGAACGACCAGAACCTGGCCGTGGCCACGACGGTGAACGTGAGTCCCCTGGGCCAGGTGAAGATCACCGCCGGCTTCGGTTCCACCCACGTGGTGGTCGACGTGGTGGGCTTCCTGTTCTAGCGGCCCGCCGGATGGCGGGCCGCGGGCCCGGCGGGCCGGGCCCGAGGCGGCCCCCCGTGCCGCCGTTCGTCCCCCTCGTCGCCACCGCGCGCCCACCACCCCTGTACGCGCTTCTGTACGCGCGAACCGGGCCGTGCGCCCGGTCACCGCGTACGGATGCGCGTCTTGGGGGCGCAGCGGCGCTGGTGCGCGTCCCGGCCACCGGCGGCCCCGCCCGGCAGCGCTAGCGTCGCCTCGGCATGGGGGCGACGCGGCCGGGCCCGACCCGACGATCGGGCACCTGGGCACGCGCCGTCGTGCTCGGCGTGGCGGCCGTCGTGCTGGGCGCCACCACCGCCGTGGTCACCGCACCGGCCCGGCCGCCGGCCGCGGCCGCGGCCGCCCGGCCACCGGTGAGCGCCATCGGCGACTCGACCCTGCGGGGCATGACGCCGGCCGCCCAGGCCGTGCTGGCGACGGCGTACGACGTGTTCTTCGACGCCAAGAGCTGCCGGCGCCTCATCATCCCCAGCTGCGGCCGCACGGTGCAGTGGCCCAACACCCTCGACACCATGCGGGCCAACGCCGGCCAGCTCGGGGACGCCCTCGTGGTCATGGCCGGCTACGACGACTGGTACGACTTCGACGTGGCCGTCGACGAGATCGTGGCCGAGGCGCGCCGCCAGGGCATCGGTCGGGTCATCTGGCTGACCTACCGCACCCAGGGTCCCTATGTCGGTGTCGGCGGCGCCTACGCCGCGACCTACCGCGCCTTCAACGCCATTCTCGCCGCCAAGGCCGCCGAGCACCCCGAGTTGCTGGTCGCCGACTGGGATGGCTACACGCGCGACCGGCCCGATTGGTTCGCCGCCGACGGCATCCACCTGTCACCGTCGGGGGCGATGGCCCTGGCCGGGTTCCTCCAGGCCCACCTGGACGGGCTCGGCCTGCAGCGCTGTTACGGCCCCGCCACCGGCGAGCCCGGCCCCGGACCGACGCCGGTCCCGGTGACCCAGGCGCCGCCGGGCCGCTTCACCGCCCTTCAGCAACGCGTCCTCGACACCCGGGCCGACCCCGCGGACGCCGTGGACGGCCCGCTCGGCGCCGGTCGCGTCGTGCGCCTCCCGCTGGCCGCCCAGGGACGGGTGCCCCCCGGAACCACCGCAGTGCTCGTCAACCTGACGGCGGCGACGGCCTGCAAGGGCGGCTTCGTCACCGCCCTCCCGTGCGGCGACGCCGTCCCACTGGCCTCGAACCTGAACGTCGAGGCGGGACGCACCCGCGCCGCCCTCGCCATCGTGATGCTCAGCCCGGAGGGCGAGCTGTGCGTGTACGCCGGCCAGGGCACCGACGTCGTCGTCGACCTGTTCGGGGCCTTCGGGCCCGCGGGTCTGGCTGTGAACCCCATCGCGCCCGACCGGTTCCTGGACACCCGGGCGG
>JBIOZN010000041.1:0-2957 GCA_044871175.1 Acidimicrobiales bacterium
GACCCCCGACGGCTTCGTGCTGCAGACGCCCCCCGGCGCCGACCGGGACCGGCTGCTGGCGGCCTGGCGCCGGGCCGCCACCGCCCCCGCCGGCGCCGGCGCCGCCGCCGAAGGGTTGGCGGCCGAAGCGGGCGCGGCCACGCTCGACGCCCTCAGCGCGGTCGAGGTGTTCGCCGCGCTGGGCGACGTCGCCCACGCCGAGGCGGGTGAGTCCCCCGAGCAGGGCGACGCCGGCCAGGAGATCACCCGGGCCCTCGCCAACGCGGCCGAACTGGTGGTGGCCGACCAGGGCACGGAGGTGATCTACGTGTCGGCCGGCGGGTTCGACACCCATGCCGCCCAGGCCACCACCCACGAACGGCTACTGGCCGACCTGGCCGGCGGCATCGCCGCCTTCTCGACCACGCTCGCGGCGCGGGGTCACGCCGACCGGGTCGTGCTCATGACCGTGAGCGAGTTCGGCCGGCGGGTGGCCGAGAACGGCAGCGGCGGCACCGACCACGGCAAAGCGGGCGTGCAGTTCATGGTGGGCCCGGCGGTGCGGGGCGGCGTGGTGGGCGGCCTCGACCTGGCCCACCTCGACGATGGCGACCGCTCCCCCGGCATCGACGCCCGTTCCCTCCACGCCGACGCCCTCGCCTGGCTCGGCGTGCCCGCCGACGCCGCCCTTCCCGGCGGCACCGTCCCCGTCGGCGTCGTCGCCCCCTGATCCGGTTTGCACCCTGAGGGCCAACTGTTGGCCCCCACGGTGCAAACCCATCAGGCCACGGCGGGCACCGCCTCGTCCTCCCGTACGGGACCGGGCGGCGTGCCCCCGCCGAACGGGCGCCCGCCCAGCGCCTCCCGGCCATGGGGCGTGAGCCACCCGGACAGGTCGGGCCCCCGGGGGATGATGCGGGACGGGTTGATGTCGCGATGCACGCAGTAGTAGTGGCGCTTGATGTGGTCGAAGTCGACCGTGTCGCCGAAGCCCGGCGTCTGGAAGAGGTCGCGGGAATAGGCCCACAACACCGCCAGCTCGGTGAGCTTGTGCCGGTTGCACTTGAAATGGCCGTGATAGACGGGATCGAAACGCACGAGGGTGGTGAACAGGCGCACGTCGGCTTCGGTGATGGTGTCGCCCACCAGATAGCGCTGGCCGGCCAGCTGCTCCTCCAACCAGTCCAGCCGGGCGAAAAGCCGGTCGAAGGCCCGGTCGTAGGCCGCCTGGCCGCGGGCGAACCCGCACCGGTACACGCCGTTGTTGACGTCCCCGTACACGACTGTGTTCACCTCGTCGATGTCGGCGCGCCGGTCCTGCGGGTAGAGGTCAGGCGCGCCGGGCCGGTGGTAGGCACGCCACTCCGTCTCCAGGTCGAGGGTGATCTGGGCGAAATCGTTCGTGACCACCCGGCCGGTCGGGACGTCGACGATGGCGGGCACGGTGATCCCCCGCTCGTAGCCGGGGAAGCGGGCGAAGTAGGCGTCCTGCAGGCGCTCGATGCCGAGCACCGGGTCGCGGCCACCGGGGTCGAGGTCGAAGGTCCAGCTGCGCTCGTCGTGGGTGGGCCCGGCGATCCCCATCGAGAGCACGTCCTCCAGGCCGAGCAGCCGGCGCACCACGACCGCCCGGCTGGCCCACGGGCAGGCCCGGCTCACCACCAGGCGGTATCTCCCCGGCTCGACCGGGTAGCCGTCCCGCCCGTCGGCCGTGATGCGGGTCGTGATGTACCGGGTGTCGCGATCGAAGTCGCCGCCGGCGGCCACATTGGTCACGGCCAACGCGTGCCCATCGGCGGGCCGGCCTAGGCGCGCCCGAGCGACCGGCGCCGAAGTGTCGCGTTCTGCCCCCCCGTCTCGTCATAGTGGCATGACGCGCGATGCCGACGTGATCGTCGTGGGAGCAGGACTGGCCGGCCTGGCGGCGGCCACCGTCGCGGCCAGGGCGGGTCACCGGGTCGTGGTCCTGGAGGCCCGGGCGGGGCCGGGCGGTCGAGCCCGCACCGCCGACCGGCACGGCTTCCTGCTCAACGAGGGGCCCCACGCCCTCTACCGCGGCGGCGAGGGGCTGGCCGTGCTGCGTGACCTGGGCGTCGAGCCCGACGGCGCCGTGCCCCCGGCCAAGGGTTCGATGGGTCTGCGGGGCGACCACCTCGGGCTCCTGCCCGCGAGCGCCGGGTCGCTGGCGCGCACCGACCTCGTCGGTGCCCGGGGGAAGGTGGAGCTGGGCCGCTTCCTCCTCGCCCTGCCCAGGATGCGGCCCGAAGCGCTGGCGACCACGTCCGTGCAGGCGTGGCTGGACGGGGCGCTGGCTGACGAGCGGGCGCGCCAGGTCGTCGCCGCGCTGGTGCGGGTCACGACCTACGCCAACGATCCCGACCATCTCAGCGCCGGTGCCGCCGTGCTGCAGCTGCAGCGAGCGTCGGCCGACAACGTGCTGTACCTCCACGGGGGATGGCAGCAGCTGGTCGACGGCCTGCGATCGGCCGCCGTCGCCGCCGGCGCCGAGCTGCGCACCGGGGTGAAGGTCGAGCGGCTGCAGCCCGGGCTGGGTACCGTCACCGTCATCACCCACGTGGCGTCGTTCGAGGCGTCCACCGTCGTGGTGGCGGCCGGTGGTCCTCGTGTGCTGGCCGGCCTGCTCGACGGGCCTGGCGAGGAGGTGCGGGACTGGGCGCTCGCCGCCCGCCCGGCGAGCGCCGCCGTCCTCGACGTCGGCTGGCGGACGGGCTGGGGTGACGCGCCCGGCTTCGTCGCAGGAGTCGACGACCCCGTCTACCTGTCCGTGCACACGAGGGTGGCGCGCGTGGCCCCACCGGGGGCAGCGTTGGTGTCGGTGATGAAATACCTGCCCTCGGGCCGGGCCACCGACCCCGACGCCGACCGGGCCGAGCTCGAGGCGGTCCTCGACCGCGTCCGCCCCGGCTGGCGCGGTGACGCCACCGACGTGCTGTTCCGGGCCCGGTTGGTGGCCGCCA
>JBIOZN010000042.1:0-7284 GCA_044871175.1 Acidimicrobiales bacterium
AGCACCGGCCTGTCCAACAACAAGCTCGGGATGTGGATGTTCCTGGGCTCGGAGTGCCTGCTGTTCGGCGGGCTGATCTCCACCTACATGCTCTACCGGGGCCGGGTCGCGGCGGGGCCCTCGCCCGAGCAGGTGTACGACATCCCCTTCACCTCGGTGAGCTCGTTCGTGCTGCTCACCAGCTCGCTCACGATGGTGCTGGCGGTGGCCGCCTTCGGGCGGGGCGACCCCCGCCGGGGGCGCGTGTGGCTCGTCACCACCGCGCTGCTCGGAGCCACGTTCGTGGGCGGCCAGGTGTACGAGTTCTCGGTCTTCTACCACGAGGGCCTGGGCTTCACCACCAGCCTGTTCGGGTCGAGCTTCTTCACCCTCACCGGGTTCCACGGCGCCCACGTCACCCTGGGCATCATCATGTTGATGTCCACTTCGTTCATGTCTTCCCGCACTCCGGGGAAGGTGACGCCCGAGGGCGTGGAGATCATCGGGCTCTACTGGCACTTCGTCGACATCGTGTGGATCGTCATCTTCACGCTCGTCTACCTGATCCCGACCTGAGGGCCGCCCATGAGCACCTCCATCTCCGAGTCCGAGCACGAGCACGGCGACGAGCACGGCCACGGCCTGCGGGCCGCGGTGGAGCACCTCGACGTCCACGAGCACGACCCCGCCACCATCGGCGAGGAGGTCGTCGAGGGCCACGGCCATCCGAGCGACCTGTTCTACGTGGGCGTGGCGTTGATCCTGGGCGTCATCACGGCCATGGAGGTGTCGCTCACCTACCTCGACGTCGGGCGGATCTTCCTGCCGGCCCTCCTCGTGCTGATGGCCATCAAGTTCTTCATGGTGGTGCTGTTCTTCATGCACCTGCGCTTCGACAACAAGGTGTTCGGCCGCCTCTTCTACAGCGGACTGCTGCTGGCCGTCACCGTCTACGTGGCCGCCCTGGCCACCTTCCACGTCTTTCGCTGAGGTGACCGTGGTGTTCGCCGCCCTCAGCCCATGGCGCTACCAGCCCCACCCGGAGGTGTGGCTTCTGGTCGCCGCCGTCGCTGGTGGCTACTGGTATGCGCTCACCCGCATCGGGCCCAAGGTGGTGCGGCCGGGGGAGCCGGTGGCCACCCGGCGCCAGGTCGCCTGGTTCAGTGCCGGTGTGGCCATCATGTGGCTGGCCTCTGACTGGCCCGTGCACGACGTGGGCGAGCAGGCCCTCTACAGCGTCCACATGCTCCAGCACATGGCGCTCACCTACTTCATGCCGCCCATGCTGCTGCTGGGCACGCCCACCTGGCTGATGCGCCTGATCGTGGGCGACGGGCGCGTCTACCGGGCGGTGCAGTTCCTGGCCAAGCCGGTCGTGGCCGGCGTGTTGTTCAACCTGGCGGTGATGATCACCCACATCCCGGGCGTGGTGAACGCGTCGGTCACCGGGCCCCCCGTGGTGCACTACTCGCTGCACGTGATGGTGGTGGTGCTGTCGCTGCTCATGTGGATGTGCGTGTGTGGCCCCCTGCCCGAGCTGCGCATCGGCACGGCCGGCCAGATGGTCTACCTGTTCGCCCAGTCGATCGTGCCCACCGTTCCCGCGGGCTGGCTCATCTTCGCCGAAGGGGCGGTGTACAAGGTGTACGACCGCCCCGACCGGCTGTGGGGCATCTCGGTCACCACCGACCAGCAGATGGCCGGGCTCATCATGAAGGTGGGCGGGTCGATCTTCCTGTGGTCGATCGTGGCGTGGCTGTTCTTCGCCCGCTTCGCCAAGGGCTGGGCCGACGACAACACCTACCGCCGCGTGCGCCGCATCCCCGACGCGGAGATCACGGGGAACGACGAGCAGACCCTCACCTACGCCGAGGTCGAGCGCGCCTTCTCCGACCACGCCCCGGCCGACGAGCCCACCACCTCGGCGTAGCGGGGCACGGGGCCCGGGCGCCCAGAAGCCCGCAGCGGTCGGGCGCGTGAGGGTCTCGCCCGCTGCGCCCGATCCCGACGAACCCGTGACGAGAGCGTTGGGTCACTTTTCGCGCACATACGACGCGAAAGTGGCCCAACGCTCGGGATCTTTTGCGGCGCGCGGCCCCCAAGGGTCATACCCATCAGGCCGCGAGGCGCGTAGGGTGTGGCCCGGTCGCGGGCGGGGACTCCCAATCGGAGGACCTGCGTGCGCACCTGCCGTCCTAAGCCCGCCCTCGCTCTCACCGCCGTGCTGGCCGTGGTCACCACCGTGCTGGCACCCGGCAGCGCCGGGGCCGACAACAGCCGCCACCGGGTCCGGGCGGGCGAGACGCTCATCGACATCGCCGCCGCCAACGGCACCACCGTGCGGGCCCTCGCCCAGGCCAACGGGATCACCGACATCAACCGCATCGTGGTGGGGCAGGTGCTCGTCCTGCCGGGGGCGGGCGGCGGCGCGACGGCGGCCAGCGGGTCCGGCGTGCACGTGGTGGCCAAGGGCGAGACCCTGTTCGACATCGCCCGGCGCTACGGCACCACCACCGCGGCCATCGCCACCGCAAACGGACTCCGCAACGCCAGCCTGCTCCTCATCGGCCAGCGCCTCAGCATCCCGGGCCGGGCGACGACAGGCACGGCGGGGGCGACGCCGAACACCCCCGCGGCACCCGCCGCCGGCGTCCACGTCGTGAAAGCGGGCGAGACGCTGGTGGGCATCGCCCGCCGTTACGGCACCAGCGCCGCCGCCATTGCCGCCGTGAACGGTCTCCGTAACGCCAACCTCGTGCTCGTCGGCCAACGCCTCAGCATCCCCGGGTCCGGCGGCGGGACGACCACGGCGGCGCCCGGTGGCGGTGCCTACAGCCGCACCGGGGGTGGCACCGGGCGCACCGGGGTGTCCGGAACGGTGACAGTGGCCCCCGGTGACACGTTGGAGGCCATCGCCGCCCGCTACCGGGTCGGCCCGATCGACCTGGCCGCGGCCAACGGGCTGCTGCCCCCCTACCGGCTCTACGCCACCATGCGGCTGTTCCTGTCGGCCCCCAACCGCCTGCCCACCGACCTCGCCACCTGCCCGGTGCCGGGGGCGAAGTTCACCAACGACTTCGGGTTCCCCCGCGCCGACAGCCGCTTCCACGCCGGCAACGACATGCTGGCGCCGACGGGCACACCGGTGCGCGCCCCGGCCGGGGGCACGGTGTCGTACTTCACCGGCAGCATCGGCGGCAACCAGTTCCGCCTGCGGGGCGACGACGGCACGCACTACATCGGCACCCACCTGAGCGCCTTCGGCACGGCTGGGCGCGTGCGGGTGGGGGACGTCATCGGCTACGTGGGGGCCACCGGCAACGCGGCCAACGGCCCGTCCCATCTGCACTTCGAGGTCCACCCCGACGGCGGCGCAGCCATGAACCCCTACCCCCTCCTGCGCGCCGCCTGCGGCTGACACTCGCATCGCTACCCTCGGGCCCGTGATCGACGGGCGCCGGCTGCGCACCGACCTCGACGCCCTCAAGCAGGCGATGGCCCGCCGGGGCGACCCCGCGCTGCTCGAGCAGCTCGACGCCGCCGCCGCCCTCGACGGCCATGCCCGGGCACGAGCGGGCCAGCGGGACGACATCCGTCGCCGGATCAACCAGCTCTCCCAGCAGGTCGCCCAGTTGCGCCGGGAAGGGGCGACGACCGAGGCGGAAGCGCGACAGGCGCAGAGCCGGGCCCTGGGCGCCGAGGAAGCGGCGGTGGCCGAGCAGGCCACCGCGCTCGAGGAACAGCTGCGGGCGTTGCTGCTGCGCATCCCCAACGTCCCCGCCGACGAGGCCCCCGACGGCGCGTCGGCCGAGGACAACGTGGTCGTGCGGGTGCACGGCTTCGACCCCGCCGCCTACGCCGCCCACCAGCGCGTGCCGCACTGGGAGATCGGTGCCGCCCTCGGGATCCTCGACAGCGAGCGGGCGGTGAAGCTGTCGGGCTCCATGTTCACGATGCTCCGGGGCGCCGGTGCCACCCTCGGCCGG
Source organism: Acidimicrobiales bacterium (assembly GCA_044871175.1). GTDB lineage: Bacteria > Actinomycetota > Acidimicrobiia > Acidimicrobiales > Ilumatobacteraceae > JBIOZN01. The sequence goes on from JBIOZN010000042.1 coordinate 3,966, forward strand.
GCGCTGTGCCAGCTCGCCCTCGATCGCAACGCCGACTCCTACGAGGAGGTGCGCCCGCCCTCGCTGGTCACCACGGCCACCCTGACCGCCACGGGGCAGCTCCCCAAGTTCGCCGACGAGGCCTACGCCATCGAGCGCGACGACCTGTGGTGCATCCCCACGGCCGAGGTGCCGCTCACCTCGCTCGGGCGCGACGAGATCCTGGCCGAGGCCGACCTGCCCGTGCGCCTGATGGCCTTCACCCCCTGTTACCGCCGGGAGGCGGGCGCCGCCGGGCGGGACACCCGGGGCCTGCTGCGGGTGCACGAGTTCGACAAGGTCGAGATCCTCGCCTACGCCACCCCGGCGCAGGCCCCCGACCTCCTGGACGAGCTGCTGGGCCGGGCCGAAGCCACCATCGCCGCCCTGGGGCTCGCCTACCGGGTGGTCGACATCTGCGCCGCCGACCTGGGACAGGGCCACCACCGCAGCCTCGACATCGAGGTGTACGCGCCCGGGTGCGACCAGTGGCTCGAGGTGAGCTCGGTGAGCTGGTTCAGCGACTACCAGGCCCGGCGGGCCAATGTCCGTTACCGCCCGGGCGGAGCGAAGGGCACCGAGCTGGTGCACACCCTCAACGGCTCGGCGGTGGCGGTGCCGCGCGTGCTGGCGGCCGTGCTCGAGACCTACCGCCAGCCCGACGGATCGGTGGCTATCCCCGCCGCCTTGCAGCCCTACACCCGGGGTGCGACCACTATCCCGGTTCACTGACCGGGTTACGGGTCAGGTCGCTCGGGTACCCCGGCCGCGGTGGTCGACGTGCGCATCACCCCCATGGAGCCCCACGTGTTCGGCGTCGAGGTCGACGAGGGCGGCCTGCGCACGGCCCACCGCATCGCCGTGCCCCCCGGCTTCCTCGACGACCTCCTGCTCGAGCCCGACGACGCCCCCGAGGTCGCCTACGAGACCGTCGAGTTCCTGCTCGACCGCCAGCCGGCCACCGCCCTGCCCGAGGAGTTCTCGGTGTACGACGTGGCCGGGGACCACGAGGACTACACGTCCGAGTTGATCGACCGCCTGGGGCGAGGAGGCCCGCCGGGCGAACCGGCGCCCTGACCGTCAGGCGGTGCCGCCGCCGACGGCTCCGGGTGAACGTCTCGGCGCGAATTCCGCCATATATGGCGTCATTCGCGCCGAGAGCTGATCGCCTCCTCAGCACGCGGTGACCACGAGAGCGCGTTCGCTACCGCCACGTATAGGGTCGCTCGCAGGGTGAAGGAGGGCTGCGCCATGACACTCGAGATGCCGTCGGTCGCGACCGGGACGGTCACCGTCGAGCTTCCCGGTCGCCTGGGCGACCCGAACCGCACCCTCGCCACCGACGGCCGGGCCGACCCGCGCATGGTGGCGGCGCTACTGGCGATGGGCCTCGACGCGCACGGCGAGCCCCCGCCCGTGGGGCCCGACTCGCCCCGTGAGGAGCAGCTCGCCTTCTGCGCCGAGGTCGAGGCCGGGTTCAGCGCCGTGTTCGACGCCTTCGTCGGCGGCCTGGCCCCGGTGGAAGGCGTGACCGCAGAGACCGTCACGGTGCCCGGCGGCGCCGACAACGAGATCCCCCTGTACATCCACCGTCCGGCGGCGGCGGCAGCACCGTTGCCGTGCGTGGTGCACCTCCATGGCGGCGGCATGGTGATGCTGGAGGCCGCCAGCCCCTTCTACCGGCGGTATCGGGACGAGCTGGCCGCCACCGGCTTGGTGGTCGTCAGTGTCGAGTTCCGCAACGGCGCCGGCAAGCTCGGCGTGCACCCGTTCCCCGCCGGGCTCGACGACTGCGTGGCGGCCACGCGCTGGGTGGCCGCGAACGCCGCCGACCTGGGCGTGTCGGGCATCGTCGTCTCCGGCGAGTCGGGTGGGGGCAACCTCACCCTCGCCGTGGGGCTCCGGGCCCAGCGCGAGGGGTGGACCTCCGACATCGCCGGCCTCTACGCCCAGTGCCCGTACATCTCCAACGCCTGGCGTGCGCCCGTGGCCGAGCTGCCGTCGCTGGTGGAGAACGACCACTACATGATCGGCTGCGACCTCATGGCGGTGCTGGCCGAGCTGTACGACCCGGGCGGCGCCCATGCCGACGACCCGACGTGCTGGCCCTACCGGGCCACGGTGGAGGACCTCCGGGGACTTCCTCCCCACGTCATCTCGGTCAACCAGCTCGATCCGCTGCGCGACGAGGGCCTCGTCTACTTCCGCCGCCTGCTCGACGCCGGGGTCCCCGCCGTCAGCCGCACGGTCAACGGCACCTGCCACGCCGGCGACCTCATGATGCCGGCCGCCCTGCCCGACGTGTACGCCGCCACCGTGCACGACCTGCACGGCTTCGCCGCTCGGGTCACCGCCGGCGGAAGGAGGTAACGGCGCGCCCGGTAGGGCTCGTTCGTCACCCACTTCGCGATGTCAGCCGGCCAGGTTGTTGTCCTTCAGCCACTGGGCGGCCACCTCGGTCTCGGCCAGGCCCTGCGACTGGACCTTGGCGTTCAGGGCGGTGAGACCGTCGGTGTCGATCTTGGCGCTCACCTGGTTGAGCAGGTCGGTGACGCCGGGGGTGGCGACCTGGGTGCGGATGAGCGGCAGCACCGACTCGTCGCCCGCCAGGTCGATGTCGTCCTCGAGGGGCACGACCTTGTCGTTGCCGCTGAGGAAGGCGTCGGTGGAGAACAGGTTGGCGCAGTTGACGGCGTTGGCGGTGAGGGCATCGAACAGCGGCGGCCCGATCTCCAGGGGCTTGAACTCCTTGAAGGTGATCCCCGCGCTCTGGAGGGCGGGGATGCCGAACGTGGTGCGCTCGGCGAACTCGGGTGGCCCGCCGAGCACGATGTTGGGCCCGGCGTCCTTCAGGTCGCTCAACCCCTTGAGGTCGTACTGGTCGGCCGTCTGCTGGTTGCAGACGATCACGTCCTTGTCCTGGGCCGTCGAGGGCTCGAGCACGGTGAGGGTGTCGGGCAGGGTCTCCTTCAGGGCCGTCACCTGATCGGCCGTGGTCTTGGCGGTGGCGGCCTTGTCGACGAAGCCCAGCAGCGAGCCGGTGTACTCGGGGATGAGGCTGATCTCGCCGCTCTCGATGGCGGCGTAGTACACCTCCCGGGTGCCGATGTTGGGGGTGACCTTGATGTCGGCGCCCGCCCCCTTCAGGGCGCCGGCGTAGATCTCGCCCAGCAGCACGCTCTCGGAGAAGTTGCCCGACCCCACCGTGATGCTCTGGCCGCTGAGGTCGGAGGTGCCGCCGCCCGCGACGCCGCCAAGGGCGTGGGCATGACCCCCCGCCAGGTGCTGCTCGGCGTCGAGG
>JBIOZN010000043.1:0-4418 GCA_044871175.1 Acidimicrobiales bacterium
GGTTTCTGCACCTCGAACTCAACCCACGGCGTAGAAGCCGCCGTCGCGCGAGCCGAGGTAGATGCGGCCCTTCCACACCGTGGGCGTCGCCTCGAGGCACCCGGAGAACTTCTTGGCCCACAGGAGCGTGGGCGCCCGCATCGGGTCGGGCAGGTCGAAGGCCGACAGCCACCCGTCGCAGTCGCCCACGAGCAGGACGCCATCGAGCACCACCGGCGACGTCCACGCCTGGTGACCCACGTTCGCCTGCCACAGCTGGGCGCCTGTAGTGCGGTCGATGCCCACGATGCGCCCGTCCTCGGTGGACGTGATCACCGCCCCGCCGACCACCGCCGCCGAGCTCCAGATGCCCGCGCCCACGTCGGTGCCTCCCTGCCACACCCACACCAGCGGGTCGTCGGGCCGCCGGGGATCGAGCTTGGCGAACGTCCCGCCCAACTCCTTCGTGCGCGCCGTGAACCGCTGCACCTCGGCGCCGATGTACAGGTAACCCTCGTTGTCGGCCGTGATGGTGGCGTCGACGTCGTCACCCATCCAGAACCGGAACACCCGCTGCGGGTCGACGCCGTCGGCCAGCCCGGAGATGTCCCAGCCCTGCACCAGTCCGCCCGAGTTGGCGAAGTAGACGACGTCGCCGACGATGGTGACCGAGCTCTCGATCGACACCTCCTTGTCGCCGATGGCGCGCAGCAGCTCGTCGTCCCAGCCGGCGGTGTGGAACACCAGCTCGGGAGCGATCGTCACCAGGCCGTCGGGCCCGTAGCCGCGGTTGAGCTTCACGATGTGGAAGCGGCTGTTCTCCCCGCCGAAGAACATGTAGTCGTCGAGCACCAGGGGCGCACCGTCCCAGTCGCTGTTCCACATGATCGGGGCCACGTCGTCGTGGTTCATCGACCAGAGGACCTCTGGCGTCCCCCGGTCGAGGGCGACGATGCGCATCTTGTTGTCCCGGCTGCCGGCGTAGTACAGCGGGAAGCCGTCGGGATCGAGCGTGGCAGAGCCCTTGTCGATGTCCCCGGTCTTCAAGTCGGGCAGCACCCGTTGCCCGCTGGCGGCGTCGAGGAAGTGGTAGGCGGCGTCGTAGGCGCCGAACAGCAACCAGGACGTGCCATCGGCGCGCTCCCAGAGGTTCGCCTGCCCGGTCCAGCCGGTGCCGCACCACACCTTCGTCTCGCCCCGGCTGGAGGACTCCGAGCACAGGCCGCCGGATGGAGGAAAGCGCCACTGCACGGCCGGTTCCGAGCGGGGGATGGGGCCCAGCCCGTACCAGCTGCGGGTGGGGTTCCCGCGGAACGTAAGCATCCCCGACACGGTGGAGCTGTACGGGCGCCCCACGGAGGCGGGGTTCACCCAGCCGTCGTAGGGAGGCAGGGGAGCCAGCGTCGTCGTCGCCGGGACAGCGCTGTTCGTGGCGGCGGCGGTGTCTCCCGCCGCCGATGTGGCGACGGCGGCCGCCGGCGATGTGCCCCCTGCCGCCGTCGTCCCGGCCGGCGCGGGCGGCGCGGTGCCCAGCGCCTCGGTGCCCGCCGCCTCGGTGCCCGCCGCCTCGGTCGAGCGGTCCTCGCCCGATGACCCGTCGTCGGCCGCCCACACGGCGCTCACCGCCAGCAGGGCCACCAGGGCGGCCACGAACCCGAGCGCGACACGTGGGCCACCGGGGACACGCACGTCGCGAGCCTAGGAGGGCCCGGCGCCGGGGCCGGGCACCGCGGTGGCCCAGGGACGCTCCGGTACGGTGCGTACCGTGGCCGGGGAGCTCATCTACGCGTTTCGGGTCACCCGCCTCCCCCTGCTCGGTTCCGATGGTGGGGCCATCGGGCGCATCGAGGACATCGTCCTCAGCCCCGGCGGTCGCGGCCGGGCGCCCCGGGTCATGGGGTTCGTCGCCTCCAGCGGACGGCGCCGGTTCTTCGTCAACGCCGCCCGGCTCGCCAGCCTCGACGCCGAAGGGGCGCGCCTGCGTTCGTGGGACGTCGACCTCCACCCCTTCGTCCGCCGGGAGGGCGAGCTCCTGGTCGGCCAGGACATCCTCGAGCGCCGGGCCGACGGTGAGATCGTGTCCGACCTGGCCCTGGCCCCGGTACCGGGCAAGGTCCCCGGGTGGGAGGTCGCTCGCGTGGTGCTGTCGAGCCGCCGGCCGGTGCGGCGCCGGCGCGCCACGCGCATCGTCGACTGGGACGAGGTGAGCGAGCTGTTTATCACCACCGAGGCGGCCGAGCAGGCAGCCGAGATGGCCGGGCTCCATCCCTCCGACGTCGCCGCGCGCATCCGCAGCCTCCCGGTCGCCCAGCGGCGCCAGCTGGCGGCGGCGTTCGACGACGAGCGTCTCGCCGATGTGCTGGAGGAGCTGTCCGAGGCCGAGCAGTTGCGCATCATCGAGGGTCTCGACAGCGAGCGGCTGCTGTCGGTGCTCGAGGAGATGGAGTGGGACGACGCCGCCGACCTGCTGGCCGAAATGCCGGGCGAGCAACGCTCACAGGTGCTGGCGGCCATGGACGACGACGACGCGGCCGTGTTCCGTCGCCTCCTGTCCTACGGCGAGGGCACCGCCGGCAGCCTGCTCACGCCCGACCCGGTGATCCTCGGCCCCACCATGCGCGTGGCCGAGGCGCTGGCCCGGATCCGCGATCCCGACCTGGCGCCCGCCACAGCCGCCCAGGTCTTCATCACCGAGCCGCCCTTCGTTGCCCCTACCGGTTGCTACCGGGGCATCGTGCATTTCCAGCGCCTGCTGCGCGAGCCGCCGGCCATGGAGCTGGCCAACTGCGTCGACGAGCAACCGACCGTCGCGCCCGATGCCCCCGAGCGTGAGGTGGCCGAACGCCTCGCCGCCTACAACCTGCTGGCCATCGGCGTCACCGACGACGAAAGCCGGCTGCTCGGCGCCGTCACCGTCGACGACGTCCTCGACCATGCCCTGCCCGCCGGGTGGCGCCAGCGCCGCCGTCCGACCCCGCCGTCGTGAGGCGTTGGCCGTGCTGGCGGCGGTGACGACGTGAGGCGCGCGACCGACCTCACCAGTCCCTATCGCGGCCGGCGGGTCCAGCTGGGCGCGTTCTACGACCCCGACGCCTTCGGCCGCTTCTCCGAGGGCATCGCCCGCTTCCTCGGCACGGCCCGGTACCTCGTCTACCAGACGGTCGCGATCTTCTTGTGGATCCTGTGGAACACAGTGCTCCCCGAGCCCCTGCAGTTCGACCCGTACAACCGGGGCCTCGTCCTGCTCACCCTGGTCCTGTCGCTCCAGGCCTCCTACGCGGCGCCCCTGATCCTGCTGGCCCAGAACCGCCAGGACCTGCGGGACCGGGAGACATCCGAGCGCGACCGGGACGTGACGGCGCGCACCCAGGCCGACACGGAGTTCCTGGCCCGGGAGATGGCGAGCATCCGCTTCGCCCTGGGCGACGTGGTCACTGCCCAAGACCTCGACGAGCGCCTCGACCGGCTCACCAAGGTCGTCGAGCGGATCGCCGACCGGGTCGAGGGCCGCTGAGCCCCGTTGCCGGTCAGCCGGTCTCCCCGTCGGCCCGTCAGCCCGTCGGCCTGTCAGCCCGTCGGCCCGTCGGCCTGTCAGCCGCAGTGCTGGCACACCCCCACCAGGTCGAGCCGGTGGTGGTCGAGCCGGAACCCGGCGTCGTCCGCCACCCGGGCGAGGGCCTCGTCGATGGAGCGCTCCAGCCGGGGCGACACGGTGAAGTCGCGCACCAGACCGCACGCCGAGCAGATCAGGTGGTGGTGGTGCTCGGTGAGGTCTTCGGCCAACTCGTAACGGGCCCAGTCGTCGGCGGTGACGATGCGGCGCACGATGCCGGCGCGCTCGAGCACGGCCAGGCTGCGGTAGACGCTCGACTGGGCCAGGTCGCGACGGCGCTCGAGCACCTCGGGGATCGTGAGGGGCTGCCCGGCGCGGGCCAGCACATCCACGAGCTGGCGCCGGTTGGCGGTGTAGCGCTGCCCGTCGGCCCGTAGGCGGGTAAGTGCGATGCGGTCGAGGTCCCCGGCCACGTCGCAGGAGCGTACCGCTGTCGAGAACGACTGAGAACGCGCCGGGAGCGTGCTCGGCGCCCTGTCGCCCGTGCGCCCTTGTGGCCGTGCGCCCGTGTGGCCATGTGCGCCCGTGCGGCCCTGCGCCAAGGTGCACATCCCTGCCCTAGGCAGCCGAAAGCACCGTAGAGGTGCAGATTCCTGACCGAAGCGACGCCCGCCAGCCCGCCGTGCCGCCGTGCCGCAGTGCCGCCAGCCCGCCGTGCCGCCGTGCCCCCATACCGCCGTACCGCAATACCGCCATACCCCCGTGCCCCCATACCGCCGTACCCCCATACCGCCGTGCCGCCATACCGCCGTGCCGCCATCCCCCGAGGTGCACATCCTTGCCCTAGGCCGCCGAAAGCAACGTGGAGGTGCAGATTCCTGACTGA
>JBIOZN010000044.1:0-4159 GCA_044871175.1 Acidimicrobiales bacterium
CCGCCCGGGCCACGTCGATCACGTTGGTCATGACCTCACCGAAGCCCTCCGGGTCGGCCAGCAGCCACGAGTGGCTGCCGTCGATGACCTGGCCGGTGGTACCGAGGGCGGCGCAGAGGGCGTCGAAGCTCTCGCGCGGAATGACTCCGTCGCGGCTGCCCCACAACACGGTGACGGGAAGGCCGCGGCGCTTCAGCTCCTCCAGCTCGCGTGTGAGGTCGACCCCGCGGATGAGCATGCCCACCCGCACGATGGCGCCCGGGTTGCGCACCAGGTTGGGCAGCAGGTCGTTGAGGATGACGGGCACGACCTTCGTGGCCTGGGCCACGGGCCACACGTCGGTCGGGAAGTGCAATCCCCAGTCCCACAACGGCCGCTCACGCAGCGAGCGCAGTCGCCCGCCTTTCTGCCACGCCGAGCCCCCGATGGAGTTGACCAGCACGAGGGACCGCACGCGCTCGCGGGCGTCATGGCCGAGACGGATGGCGACACCGCCCCCGAAGCTGTGGCCGACGACGACTACCGGTTCGGTGACGTGGGTGGCGTCGAGGAAATCCCTGGCCCAGCGGGCGTACCCGGTGAGCGAGAACGCCGACCCCGTGAGCGGCGCGGTGCCGCCGAACCCCGGCTGGGCGGGGGCCAGCACCCGGCAGCCCAGGGCGGCGATGGTCTGCACCACGCCCCGATAGCTGCGGTGCCCGAGACCCCAGCCGTGCAGGAACAGCACCGGCAGGCCTTCGCCGGACAGGCAGTAGCGGACGCGGTGCTCCTGCACCCACGTGCGCTTCCACACCACCGGCGGGAGCTCAGGCCGCAGCCCGGGCTCGACCTCCTCGACCGGGTCCTCATCGACGCTGTCGTCGCCCGGTGTCACCTACTCGACGGTAACTTGCGCGCACCGTCGAAGCACATTGTGCGGCCCCTGGCGGGCGGCCGCCCGGGTCCGGGCTCCCGACCCCTGCTCACGCCAAGTGGCGCTCGAGCAGCTGGCGGCGCTCGATCTCGTTGAGGCCGCCCCAGATCCCGTGCGGCTCGCGGATCCGCAGGGCGTAGTCGAGGCAGGGCCTGCGCACCGGGCATTGCCCGCAAATGAGCTTGGCCCGGTGCTCGCGTTCGAGCCGCTCGTCCTTGCGCTCGAACTGGGTGGGCGGAAAGAAGACACTTGCGTGGGGGCCTCGGCACGCCGCCTTGGTCTGCCAGGCCTCAGGGTGTCGTTGGAGCGCCACGGCTGACCCCCTCATTCAGCCGCGAACCTAGGTCGCAAGCGCGCGAAGAGCAACGGAAATCTTCGCCCACACGGGTGACACAAATGTAAACGCACTGTAAACAGACCTGCTCACACCGGGTCTGATCCATGGGCCCCCCGATCGCCGGAGGCCGGTGCCCGCCGCTCACGGTGGTCGCGGGCTCCACCCGTCTCGGGCTCGACCTCCAGGGTCGTGCCGTCGATGGCCACGACGCGGGCCCGGGCACCGGCGGCCAAGGGGGTCGCCCGGTTCGTGCGCGCCGCCCAGCGGGCACCACGGATCGTGACGACGCCGTCGGGGTCGATGGGCCCGTCGGCCTCGCCCAACTCCCCCACCATCCAGTCGCGCCCGACCGTCGGCGTGGAGAAGCGGGCCCGCACCATCGAGGGCATCCCGGCCAGGAACGCGAGCAGGACACCACCGATCCCCACCAGTAGCGTCAGCCACGAAAGGGCCAAGCCCTGGCCGTACAGGAGCAGCGATCCCACCACGAAGGCCACCGTGCCCGCTCCGGTCCAGAACCGAGGCACGCCGGTCTGGACGTCGACCGCGTAGGCGGGAATCGCCACCACCACCAGCGCCACGGCCCACCAGCGGGCGGGGAGCGCGGCGATCCCATAGGCCCCCAGCACAAGGGCCAGCGCGCCCACGACCCCGGCCACCCCGACGCCGGCGGTGAAGAACTCGAACACCAGCAGCACCAGGCCGATCGTGAGCAGGAGGTAGGCCACGGGAGGGCTGGCGACGGTGTGCATGAGACGGGGTGCCAGCTCGAGCTTGAAGAAGCGCGCCTGGGCGATTGGTTGGCGCCGAACCCCGTCGGCGTCCTGGACGACGTCGGTGGTGTCGAGCACGCGACCGTCCACTTCGACGCCGTCGAGGGCATCGAAGAACTCGCCCAGGGTGGCCGTCGGGCGGTCGTTGACGCCGCTGCCCAGGCGCAGCACACCCGCCTCGCGCGCCTGGTCGGCTCCCAGGCTGCCCACGACGACGGCGGCCCCGGCGTCGCCCGGCAGGCTGACGCGCTGGCCGTCCACCAGGAGAGGCTCCCCCAGCTTCCCGATGCGGGCACCGGGGGCCAGGCCGGTGACGTCGGCGACGGCCAGGAGCTGTCCGGCCACGCCGTAGGCGCGGGCCCCGCTCGGGCCCACCCACACGCCGACGGGCACCGGCGCGTGGGCGACGGCGGTGGCCAACTCGGCGGCCTTCGCGTCGTCGACGATCGCCGCCTTGGAGTTGACCTGCAGGATCACGGCCTGGCTGGCGTCCTCCCCGGCGGCGGCCAGACGCCGTTCGACGAAGTCGACCATCACGGGATCGATGAGCCCCGAGACCTCCACCACGTCCACCGCCGCCACCGCCGGGGCGGTGCCGGTGGGTGCTCCCTCCTCGCCTCCGTCGGCGCAGCCGGAGAGCACGCCGGCGGCCACGGCGAGGGCCGCGAGGGCGATGGGTAGTGTGCGCACGCTTGACTCCGCAGGAAATCGGTTCGGCGGCTGGTTAGGGCGGGGAGAAGGGATCGTGGACCTCGGGACGTTCTTCGCCGCCTCCCGCCTGGTGATCGTGGCCGGCAAGGGAGGCGTGGGCAAGACGACCGTCACCGCCGCCCTGGCGTGGGCGGCCGCCGAGACCGGACGGAGCGTAGTGGTGGTGGAGGTCGAGGGCCGTAGCGGCCTGGCCGGCCTGTTCGGCGCGCCCCCGTTCGGCTACGACGAGGTCGTGCTGCGCAGGGGCGCCGGCCCCGGGGGCACGGGGACCGTCCGGGCCCGCACCCTCACCCCTGACCAGGCGCTGCTCGAGTACCTCGACGACCACGGCCTCCGGCGCCTGTCCAACCGCCTCGTGCGCTCGGGGGCCCTCGACGTGGTGGCCACAGCCGCCCCCGGCCTGGACGACATCCTCGTGCTCGGCAAGGTGAAGCAGCTCGAGCGGGCCGGCGTGGCCGACCTCATCCTGCTCGACGCCCCGGCCGCCGGCCACGCCATCACGTTCCTGCGCTCGGCCGCCGGGTTGGCCGATGCAGTGAAGGTGGGGCCGATCCAGGCACAGGCCGCCGACGTGCTGGCCCTGCTGGGCGACCCCACTCGGTGCCGGGTCGTGCTGGTCACCCTGCCCGAGGAGACGCCGGTGAACGAGCTGGTCGACACCGCCTTCGCCCTCGAGGACCGGGTGGGGGTGAGCCTGGCGCCGGTGGTCGTCAACGGCTGCTACCCCGAGCGGCCCGACCTCGATGCCGCCCTGGCGGCCGGCCCGGACGCGCTGGCCGCCGCCGGGGTGGCCCCGGCCGAGGCCGCCGCGCTGCTGGCCGCGGCCGAGTTCCGCCGGCGCCGGCGCGACCTCCAGCACGCCCAGGCCGCGCGCCTGGCCGCGCGGCTGCCCCTACCGCAGCTGGTGCTGCCCTTCTTGTTCACCGCCGCCCTCGGCCCGGCCGAGGTCGAGGTCCTCGCCGCCTCGCTGGGGGCGGCCGTCGGGGCCCTCGTCGCGTGAGCCTCCCCGCCATCGTCACGACGCGGTCCATCGCCATCTGCTGCGGCTCGGGGGGCGTGGGGAAGACCACCACGGCGGCGGTGCTGGCGCTGGAGGCGGCCCGGCGGGGCCGGCGCGCCGTCGTCGTCACCATCGACCCTGCCAAACGCCTGGCCGACGCCCTCGCGCTGGGCGGCCGGCTGTCGAACACGCCCCGGCGGATCGAGATCGCCGGCGGCCCCGGGGAGCTGTGGGCGGTGATGCTCGACACCAAGACGACCTTCGACGCCATCGTCGCCAAGTACGCGTCTTCGCCCGAGCAGGCCGAGCGCATCATCGGCAACCGCCTGTACCGCAACATCTCGGGCGCGCTGTCGGGCACGCAGGAGTACATGGCGATGGAGAAGCTCTACGAGCTGTGGTCGGCCAAGTCCCCCGCCTTCGAC
>JBIOZN010000045.1:0-2166 GCA_044871175.1 Acidimicrobiales bacterium
GGGAGCGGGACGGCTGTCGGCCGTGGCGCCGCCCACCGCAGTTGGGCTGCGGGCACGGTGGCGCTCATGGCGCTACGGGACGCCAGCCGCTGGGCGTTGGCTCGAGCACGATGGCCAACGGCTCGGGCGGATCCAGCTCCAGCGCCGGTGCGGTCCAGGTGATGAAGGCGTCGACCCGGCCGGGGACATCGGGGTCGGCGCGGGCGTCGACGGCGACGATGTGGGCGTCGGCGTAGGTGGTGTCCTCGGTGATGGTGGCGGCGGGGGTCGCGGGCCACAGCTCGGGGAACCGGTCCCGGCCGACGGCGGTGAGTTCGGCGTCGGCGGCGGCGGCGGCGAGATCGGTGACCGCCTGCTGGTCGACGGCGGAGAGCGACGGCACCGTCGTCGTGGTGATGGTGGTGACAGCGGTTGTCCTCGCTGGCGAGCTGGTGGCCGTCGCGGTCGTGGTGATTGGCGCTGGGAGTGGCGCCGTGTTCGACGGGGGTGGGCTGGCGATGCTGGTCGATGTGGAGCCGATCCCGGCGACCACCACCCACACGAGGGCGAGGGCGGCGAGGGCCGTGGCCGCCAGCTTGGTGCTGCTCATCTAGAAGCTGCAGCCGCTGGTGGGCAGGGTGTGGGGGTCGGGGACGGTGCTGGCGTGGTAGATGGCGGCCAGCAGCGGCTGGGGGCAGTGCTGGACGCCGGCGGTGCGGATCTCGAAGTGGAGATGGGGGGCGCCGGAGCGGCCGCTGTCACCGGAGAGCATGATCTGCTGGCCGGCCTGCACGGCTGGCTCCCACGCTGACGAGTGCGGCGGTGCCGTGGCAGTAGGTGTAGCGGACACCGTCGTCGCCGTTGACCGACACGCCCACCCCGCAGGTGGCGCACCCTCCCACGGCCGACTGGGAACAGCCCTGGGTCCACCAGTTGTGGGGCCAGTTGACGACCCGGGCCACGATCCCGGCCCGGGCGGCGTAGACGGGGGTGGCCTCGGCCACCATCAGGTCGGAGGCGGGATAGTCGTGGTGGGGGGCCGACAGCCGGGCGGGGTCGGCGTCGAACACGGCCCGGGGCAGCGGCAGCGCGTAGCCGTCCACCGTCCCTTCGGCTGCGCCGGCGGCGGGTGGGCCGGTGAGGCTCAGCTGGTCGTAGGTGTGCACCCAGCCGAGCACCTCGGTGCCGTAGGGGTGGGACCGGTTGTAGGCCCACAGGGCGGTGAGGATGGCGGGGTCGCCGGTGAGGTCGTGGCCGGGGACGGCGAGGCACAGGTAGCGGGCTTTGGCCAGTTCGGCGTCGAACACGTTCTGGGGGTCGGCCCGGCCGTCGCCGTTGCCGTCGGCGCCCGCCCCGGCCCAGGTGGCGGGCAGGAACTGGGCTGGCCCGACGGCCCGGTCGAACGCCGAGTTGGCGTCGAGGGTTCCGTGGTCGGTGTCGGTGATGATCTGGGTGTTGGGCAGGTGCCCGTCGAGCAGGGGACCGAGGATGGGCGGGTTCACGGTGCCGTCGGCGGCGATGGTGGATCCGCCGGCGGTGGCGTGACCGGATTCGACCTTGCCGACGGCGGCCAGGACCTGCCAGCGCACCCGACAGTCGGGCACCAAGGCGAGCACGGCGACCGGCGCTCGGGTGTAGGCGGCCGCCAGGACGGGGCCGATCCCGGCGGCGGCCGCGGCGGTGTCGGCGCCGGTCGGGTCGGGCTGGTCGTCGCCTCCGGCGAGCGGGGCGACCAGCGCCAGCCCGCCCAGCATGAGCAGTGGCACCGCCCAGCGCGCCAGCCGCCAGGTGAGCGTCACGCTCGCCACGCTCATGGGTCGGCCACCCGTTCGCCCACGGGTTCGCCCATCCGTTCAGCCATCAGCCGGCGGGCCCGGCTGGCCCTCAGCTGCTCGCGGTAGGCGCGGTGCTCGATGCGGCGGTGGGACTGCTGGTAGGCGACGGTGCGACCGGCGTGTGCGGTCGAGTAGGCGCGGTTGCCGGGGACGTCCATCACCGTGGCCCGGGCGTGGGCGCCCATCCCGAACCCGGTCAGCCCACCCCCGGTGGGGCCCGGTGTCCAGCCTGTGGTGGCGGCCCGGTGGCCGGCCCCGAACCGGGTGGCGGCCATGGCCTGGCGGGCCCGGCCGGCCAGGTGGGTGCCGGCGGTGACGATCTGGCGGCGCAGCACGAACAGGCCGAGCACCA
>JBIOZN010000046.1:0-3960 GCA_044871175.1 Acidimicrobiales bacterium
GTGGCGCAGGCGGCCGAGCGGCTGGCCCGACGGCACCGCCCGCGGGGACACGTTCGTCGTCGCCGGTCGGTCGCGCCCCTGCCCTGGGAGGTCGACGCCGGGCTGCGAGCGGCGGCCGAGGTATTGCGGCGCGCCGGTGACCATCGGGCGGCCGCCGACGTCGAGCTCGCTTGGGCGCGCCTGGCCCCGGTGGCGCCGGCGGCGGCGGCTCCGCCCGCCGTTGCGCTGGCCGGGCCGCGCCGGCTGGCGCGCGCCGCGGCCGCCCTCGTAGCGCCGACGCCGGGGGGCGCCGACCTGTTCCCCGAGCTGCCGGCGGAGTGGCACGGCCTCGGTGTCGAGGCCCACCGGGTCGTGGTGCCCGCCGGCGAGGTGAGTGTCGCCGTGCGGTGGCACGGCGCCCGCCCCGCCCTGCTGTGGGAGTGCTCGGCACCGATGGCCCTCACCGCCACGGGCTTCGACCCCGCCTGGTCGGTCGGCCCGGAGGCGGGCGGGCGCGGCGAGGCGCTCGTGGGAAACCAGAGCGCCCTTCAAGTCAGCGAATTGCACCGTAGAGGTGCAGATCCCTGACTGAAGCGGCGGGTGCACGCTCGACGTCCGCGCCGGTCGCGCCGGGGATGACCGCCGACCGGCGCAGTAGCGTCAGCGGCAGTGCTGTGGGTGTGTGTCCTCGCCGTGGTGGTGGTGCTGCTCGTCACGGCCGCCGCCGTCGACGCCCGCAACCGGCGCCGGGGTGTCGAGATGGACTTCGAGGGCATGCGAGTGCAACGCCGCCGGGAGGCGCGCGAGATGCGGCGCGCGCTGGTGGACCGCACCGTGAACCGTCGCCGCCGGGTGCCCGACGACGGCGGTCGGCAGGCGTAGACGGTGGGCCGCGACGGTCGGGCCATGCACATCGCCTTCGCCACCGACGACCGCACCCCGGTCACCGACGGCCTGCAGGCCCACCTGCGGGCGGGCGGCCACGACGTCGAGGTGCTGGGGGAGGGCGATCCCTGGCCGGAGTGCGGCCGGCGCGTGGGCGAGGCGGTGGCCGACGGGCGCGCCGAGCGGGGCATCGTGTGCTGCTGGACGGGGACGGGCGTGGCCATGGCGGCCACCAAGGTCGCCGGCGTCCGAGCGGCTCTGTGCACCGACGCCGAGACCGCCCGCGGCGCTCGGCGGTGGAACGACGCCAACGTGCTCGCCCTCGGGCTGCGGCTCACCACCGAGGCCCTGGCCGCCGAGATCGCCGACGCCTTTCTCGGGGACACGACCGTCGACCCCCACGAGGCCGACGCCATCGCCCGCCTCGAGCCAGTGCGTCCGCCGCCGCCAGTGACGCCGCCATCGGCGGTGCCGTCGCCGTCCTGACCCCGGCGCCGGCTGCCGCGGCGACGCGTCGTGCTGAGCCCGGCGCCGAGCCGACCGGGTGGATCGGCCGATCGGCCGTCGGCGTCCTAGCCTGACGCCCGTGTCCGATGTGGTTGCCGCCAGCGTTGCCGCCCCGGCCCCGCTGCGGCTCACCGAGTGGACGTCGTGCGGCGGGTGCGCGGCCAAGTGGGGAGCGTCGCCCCTGGCCGCCCTGGTCGGCGCGCTGGCCGCCATCCCCACCGACCCCGCCCTCGTGGTCGGCCTGGCGCCCTACGACGACGCCGCCGTGTACCGCCTGAGCGACGACCTCGCGGTCGTGTCCACCACCGACTTCTTCCCTCCGCTCGTCGACGACCCCGCCGACTTCGGCGCCATCGCCGCCGCCAACGCCTGCAGCGACGTGTTCGCCATGGGCGGCCGGGTCGTGATGGCGCTCAACATCTCCGCTTTCCCCGAGCGGTTGCCGGTCGACGTCATCGCCGCCATCCTCGCCGCCGCCGCCACCACGGTCGCCGAGGCGGGCGGCAGCATCGCCGGCGGTCACACGATCCGCAGTGACGAGCCCATCTTCGGCCTCGCCGTCCAGGGCCTCGTCCACCCCGAGCGCATCCTCACCAAGGCAGGGGCCCGACCGGGCGACGTCCTCGTGCTGTCCAAGCCGCTGGGTACGGGCATCGTGCTCGCCGGCGGTGGGCCCGAACACCGGGCCGCCGCCATCGCCGGGATGCGCCGGCTCAACCGGGCCGCCTCGGAGGCCCTCGTCGCTCTTGGTACCGGTGTCCACGCCGCCACCGACGTCACCGGCTTCGGACTGGCCGGGCACGCGTGGGAGGTCGCCGAGCGCAGCGGCGTCGGTGTCGTCATCGACACCGCCCGCCTGCCGCTGTATCCCGGTGCCCTCGCCGCCGCCCGTGCGGGCGTGCGCACCGGCGGCGACGCCCGCAATCGCCAGCACCTCGAGGGGCGGCTGGCACCCAGCGCGGGCGTCGAGGAGGCGCTGGTGGCGTTGTGCGTCGATCCCCAGACGTCGGGCGGCCTCCTGGCCGCCGTCGAACCCCACGTGGTGGCCGCGCTGGCACCCGACGGCTTCGTACCGGTGGGGTGGGTCGAGGAGGGCGACCCCGCCGTTCAGCTGGGATGAGCTCGGCCCCCATCGGGGTACGGTCCGCGGAAGGAGGCGCGGCGTGAACACGATCGTCATCTACGAGAGCCTCACCGGCAACACGCGCAAGGCGGGCGACTTCATCGCCGCCGAGCTGGTGAACGCCGGCCTCCCCGTCACCGCCGTGTGCCCGACCGTCGAGATCGAATTCCAGGCCCTGTCCGAAGCCGAGCTGGTGGTGCTGGGCACCTGGGTGGACGGGATCTTCGTCGTCGGCCAGCGGCCCGGGCGGGCCGGTCGGCTGCGCCGGCTGCCCACGCTCGCCGGCAAGCGGGCCGCCGCCTACTGCACCTACGCCCTCGATCCCGGGCACACGCTGGAGAAGATGCAGCGCATCCTCGCCGGCCGGGGTGCCGACCCGATGGGCGGGTTCGCCATCAACCGGCGCAAGCTGGGCGAGGGGTCGAAGGAGTTCGTCGACCGTCTCGCCGGTGCCCTTGCGCTGTGACCGACGTCGTGGGTGCGAGCCCCGCCTCCACTGCTGTCGCCGCCGACAGCGACGAAGCCCTCATCACCGCCGCTCGCGACGGCGACGACGAGGCCGTCACGACGCTGTACGAGCGCCACGTGGGGGCCGCTCGCGCCGCCGCCGTCAGTCTCGTCGGCGCCCAGCCGGCGGCCGAGGATCTGGTCTCGGAGGCCTTCACCCGGGTGCTGCGGGCGCTGCGCCAGGGGGGCGGGCCGCAGGTCGCGTTCCGGCCCTACCTGCTCACGTGCGTGCGGAACGCCGCCTACGACCGGAGCCGGCGCGACCGGCGCCTCGTGCTGGTGCCCCAACCGGACGACACGGTCGGGGGCGCCATCGAACTTGACGACCCAGCCGTCGCCGAGAGCGAGCGCCAGTTCATCGCCCACGCCTACAACGCGTTGCCCGAGCGGTGGCGGGCGGTGTTGTGGCACACCGAGGTCGAGGGCATGAGCGCGGCCAACGTCGGACCCATGCTGGGCATCTCTCCCAACGCCGTCGCCGCCCTCGCCTACCGGGCGCGGGAGGGCCTGCGCCAGGGCTACCTGCAGGCGCATCTGGCCGAGGGTGCGCCCGACGCCTGCCGCTTCACCACCGACCGCCTCGGGCGCTACGTGCGGGGCGGGCTCAGCCGCTTCGAACGCCGCCGGGTGGACAAGCATCTCGCCCACTGCGACCGGTGCCGCGCCCTGGCCGGCGAGCTGCGCACGGTCGACGCCAACCTGCACTCGGTGCTGGTGCCGCTGCTCATCGGCGGGTCGGTGTCGGCGGCGGGCTACCTCGGGCACCTGGCGGGCTCGGCGGGGGTGGCGGGCACCGCAGCCGCAGGGACCGGCAGCAGCACCGGGACGGGGGCGGGCGCCGGTACAGGGACGGGCGCCGGTTCGACGGGCGGCAGCACCGGGACGGGGGCGGGCGCCGGTACAGGGACGGGCGCCGGTTCGACGGGCGGCAGCGTAGGGACGGGCGCCGGTACAGGGAC
>JBIOZN010000047.1:0-8120 GCA_044871175.1 Acidimicrobiales bacterium
ACCTACGCTCCATCCGACAAGCCGGTGTTGCGACGATCCGTTGAGCCCGGTCTGGTTTCCACCACGTAGGTGGAAATCCGTGACCAGGGCCCTGATTTCCACCACGGCGAGGCGCGCCGCCGTGACCAGGGCGGAAGGGCGGTGACGCCGAGGAGCCGAGAGGCCCTCGCGCTAGGGTCGCCGCCATGGCGAATCCCCCGGAGCTCACCCCCGACCGGCGCGCCGCCGCCCTCAAGAAGGCGGCTGAGGCGCGCACCGCTCGCGCCGAGCTGAAGCAGCGGCTGAAGCTGGGTTCGCTCTCGCTGGCCGAGGCCCTCGACAAGGCCGACAGCGACGAGGTCGTCGGCAAGCTCAAGGTGCTGTCGCTGCTCGAGTCCCTGCCCGGGGTCGGCAAGGTCAAGGCCCGGCGCATCATGGAAGACATCGGGATCGCCGAGACCCGCCGCACCAAGGGGCTGGGCGGCAAGCAGCGCCAGGCCCTCCTCCAGCAGCTCGGCTGACGCTCGTCGAGCGGGCCCGACGGCCGGGGCCGGGCGTGTGATCATCGTGTTGTCGGGACCCGGCGGGGTGGGCAAGGGCACCATCGCCGAAGCCCTCGTCCGGCGAGACCCCCGATTGTGGCTGTCCCGCTCGTGGACGACCCGGCCCCAGCGCGCCGGTGAGCCCGACGACGCCTACGTCTGGGTCAACCGCCAGCAGTTCGAGGGGCGCCTGGCGGCCGGGGGCTTTCTCGAGCACACCGAGTTCCTGGGCAACTACTACGGCACGCCCGTGCCGACCCCCCCGCCCGGGCGGGACCTGCTCCTGGAGATCGAGCTGGACGGCGCCCAGCAGGTGCGTCGCCGGCACCCCGACGCGCTGTTGTTCTTCGTCCTTCCGCCCTCGCGCCCCGAGCAGGAGCGCCGGCTGCGCGGGCGGGGCGACACGCCCGAGAAGGTCGCCGAGCGCGTGGCCAAGGCGGAGTGCGAGGAGCCCGTCGGCCGGGCCCTGGCCGACCACCTGGTGGTGAACGACGACCTCGACCGGGCGGTGGACGAGATCGGCCGGCTCATCGAGACCGCCCGCAAGGACCGCGACTGACCCGACGCGCTTGACCGCGCCGCGCCGCGTGCGCCACCCTGCCCGGGCGGCGGTCACGGAGGGCCGCCACGAACCGGGAGGCAGGACATGGATGTCCGCACGTTCACCATCGGTGACGCCCAGTACGACTTGTACGGGCTCGACCAGCGCGCCGGCGCCATCGGCGCCGCCGCCAGTGCCGCCGGCGCCACCGTGCAGGCCCGGCGCTCGGCCGCCGCCGCCGCCCTCGCCACCTGGCGGGGACCGCACGCCACCACCTTCGCGGCCCAGCTCGGCGCGGTGCTGGGGGCGGGCGGCGCCCTCGAGCGGGCGTTGCTCCAGCGGGCGGCGGTGCTGGCCGCCTTCCCGTCCGAGCCCGCCGGCAGCGCCGGCCTGGCCCGGCGCATCGACGCCAGCTACGCCGCCGCCAGCATCCCTGCCCGCGCCACGGGCGGCGGAGTAGCCGGCGACCCCGCCCTGCTGCGCCGCTACGCCGACCACTCGGCCGCGGTGGCGGGGCAGGCTCCGGCGGTCGCCGCCGAGGTCCACCTGGGCGGCGTCACCGGCACCGTGGCCCGCGCCCGCCTGCTCACCGCCGCCGAGCAGCAGGCCCACGTGGCGGCCGGGACACCGATCGACGTCGCCGCCGCCACCCTGGTGCCCGAGGTGCGGCCCCTGGCCCCCGACGAGGTCAGGGCGCTGGTCGGGCTCCGGCCCGTCACCGAGCACGTCGACGCCCTGCTCGCCCCCGCCGCCGTGCTGGCGGCGTTCGCCTCCGCCGTGGCCGCCGCCCTCGAGGCCGCCGACACCGGGCTGCTCGACGCGCTGGCGGCGGTTCCCCCCGGTGGCGCCCTGGCCCAGGACACGGCCGCCGCGCTCGCCGGGCGCCTCACCGACCCGCACGCCACCGGAGCCGAGCGCGAGACCGCCGCCGGGCGGCTGCGCGATCTGGCCGACCGTGACCCCGAGGCCGTGCTGGCCGCCCTCGGCCCCGACGCCGTGGACACCATCGTCGCCCGCACCGAGGAGATGGCCGCCACCGCCGACGGGGCCGGGCACGCCGACGCCACGCTCGCCGCCCTCGCCGGTGCCCTGGGCACCGGGCTGGGGTCCGCCGACGACGCCACCGTGGCGCGCTACGCCACCGGCCTGGGCCGGCACACGCTGGCCGAACTGGTGAGCCGCGGCCCGTTCGATGTCCGTTTCAGCGAGGCCGCCTTCGACGTCTTGTGGGTCCCGGGCTACCGGGCCGAGAACCCGCTGGCCGAGCCCCACGCGTCGGAATCCCGCATGGCGGCCCTGCGGGCCCTGCAGGCCCACCCCGAGCTGGCGGCGCGGCGCGCCCTGGCCGACCCCGACCTGTTCGACGACCTCACGGGCGGATGGTTCCCCGACGGCGGGGACCTGGCCGGGCGCATCCTCACCGATGCGTTCTACGACCGGGTGCTGCAGGACCTGGCCCGTGACGCCGACGACCGGGCGAGCCTGCTGGAGAGCCAGTTGGCCACCGTCTACGCGATGGGTCACGCCGGCTCGGTCAACCGCCCCGCCGGGGTGGCGCTGGCCACGATCGCCGGCCTGCACTTCGACGACCTCGCCTTCGTGGCCGAGCACGGCCGCGGGAGGGGAGCGTGGCAGGACGTGCATCGCGAGCAGATGGTCGCCTTCTACGCCGTCGTCCTGAACAGCCCGGAAGCCACCGCCGCCGCCGGCGGGGGGTTCGGCCGGTACGCCGTGTACCGGTTCGACGGAGCCGCCGACCACCCCGGCCCCGGCCCCTTGGCCGAGAATCTGGCCTCCGACGCCCGGGAGCTGGGAGCCATCGGCGACGTCCTCGCCGAAGGGGTCCAACAGCATGCCGACGCCGAGCACCAGGCCGGCCAGCTCTGGCTGGGGGCCGCCCAGGCGGTGTCGGGCGCCAGCACCGGCGCGGTGGTGGCCGGGACGCTCACGGGGGGCGGCGCCGTGGTGATGGGTGGCCTGGCGTCGTGGCTGGCCGGCCTGGGCACGCAGGGTTTGCGGACCTCGCCGCCGGCCGTGGGCGACGCCGTCGAGATGGAGCAGCAAGCGATGATGCAGGCCGCCCTCCTGCGCGTCGCGCTCGACCATCCCGGCTTCCTGGACAGCATCGGGCCCCTGCCCCACGAGCTGACCGAGGCCGACTTCCTCGACCGGGTGCTGGGCGGCGACCAGACATCCATCACCGCCTTCGCCGCCCTGGCCGAGGACAACGAGTTCCTTGACGACCGGCTCACCTACCTGCTCGAGGCGGCCGGGCCGTGAGGGGAGGCGCGGTGGCACCCGGCCGAGGCCCGTAGCCGGTAGGATGAACGGCCGCCCGCCGACCCCCGGAGTAGCGATGGCCGTCCACGACACGATGATGAACCCGCCCATCGAGGAGCTCCTCGGCCGGGTCGACTCCAAGTTCAGCCTCGTGACGCTGGCCGCCCGCCGGGCCCGCCAGATCAACTCCTACTTCAACCACCTGGGTGACGCCCTGGGCTCGGTCGTCCCGCCCCAGGTCACGTCGGTGGCCCGCAAGCCGCTCTCCATCGGCTTCGAGGAGATCGCCGCCGACAAGATCACGTTCGAGCGGATCGATCCCAACGCGGTGGTCGAGCAGGAGGACGAGGCGGCGTACGAGGACGCGCTCGCCGACGCCGACGACGGTGGGGACGGCCCCGAGGGCGACGACGAGCTCGGCCAGTAGCGCCGAGGCGAGGTGAACGCGCTCGCCGGGCGGCGGGTCGTGCTCGGCGTCACGGGCGGCATCGCCGCCTACAAGGCGGTCGAGGTGTGCCGACGCCTGGTCGATGCCGGCGCCCACGTCGTGCCCGTGCTCACCGCCGGGGCCGAGCGGTTCGTCGGCCGCACCACGTTCTCGGCGTTGGCGTCCGAGCCCGTGCGGACCTCGCTGTGGGACGACCGCGACCCCATCCCCCACACCCGCCTAGGGCAGTCGGCCGACGTCGTGGTGGTGGCGCCCACCACCGCCCGGGTGCTCGGCGCCTACGCCGCCGGGATCTCCTCCGATCTCCTCACGGCCACACTGCTGGCCACCCGCGCCCCCGTCGTCGTGTGCCCCGCCATGCACACCGAGATGTGGGAGCACCCCGCCGTGGTCGACAACCTGGCCACGCTGCGGCGGCGCGGCGTGCACGTGGTCGAGCCCGACGAGGGCCGCCTGGCCGGCGGCGACGTCGGCCGGGGCCGGCTGGCCTCGCCCGAGCGCATCGTCGCCGCCGTCGAGGCCGTGCTGGGCGGCCAGTCGGCGGGGGGCGGCGACCTCGCCGGGCTCAGCGTCGTCGTCACCGCCGGCGGCACCCGCGAGCCCATCGACGCGGTGCGGGTCATCGCCAACCGCTCCTCGGGCAAGCAGGGCTACGCCCTGGCCGCCGAGGCGGCGGCGCGGGGCGCCGACGTCACCCTCGTCACCACCGTCGAACGGCCCGTGCCCCCGGGCGTACGCACGGTCGAGGTGCAGACGGCGGCCGACATGGAGGCGGCCGTCGCCAAGCTGGCGGGCACGGCCGACGTCGTCGCCATGGCCGCGGCCGTGGCCGACTTCCGGCCGGTGCAGGCGGCGGCGGGGAAGATCAAGAAGGACGCCGGCGTGCCCCGGATCGAGCTCGAGCCGACGCCCGACATCCTGGCCGGCCTGGGGGCCGTGAAGCCGCCCGGGCAGACCCTGGTGGGCTTCGCCGCCGAGACCGCCGACCTGCTGGCCAACGCCCGCGGCAAGCTCGAGCGCAAGCACCTCGACCTCATCGTCGCCAACGACGTGAGCGCCCCCCACACGGGGTTCGCCCACGACACCAACGC
The DNA here is from genome assembly GCA_044871175.1 of Acidimicrobiales bacterium. Lineage (GTDB taxonomy): Bacteria > Actinomycetota > Acidimicrobiia > Acidimicrobiales > Ilumatobacteraceae > JBIOZN01. The sequence continues at coordinate 4,882 of JBIOZN010000047.1, forward strand.
GGTGACCCTCCTGCGGGCCGACGGCGTCGTGCAGACTGTCCCCCTCGCCGACAAGCGGGCCATCGCCCGGGCCGTGCTCGACGCCGTCGTCGAGTTGCGGCGCGCGCCGGGCTCTGGTGCGCCGGCGTCCACCCACGAGGAGCACCTGTGAACCGCTGGACCTTCACCTCGGAGTCGGTCACCGAGGGCCACCCCGACAAGATGGCCGACCAGATCTCCGACGCCGTCCTCGACGCCATCCTCGAGGCCGATCCGGCGGGACGGGTGGCGTGCGAGACGCTGCTCACCACGGGGCTGTGCGTGGTCGCCGGCGAGATCACCACCAGTGCCTACGTCGACATCCCGCGGATCGCCCGGGACACCATCAAGAGCATCGGCTACGACCGGGAGGCCTACGGCTTCGACGGCAACACCTGCGGGGTCATCGTCTCCATCGACGAGCAGAGCCCCGACATCGGTACCGGCGTCGATCGGTCCGAAGAGGTGCGCACCGGCAGCTCGGGCGAGGATCTGCTCAACGCCCAGGGCGCCGGCGACCAGGGGATGATGTTCGGCTACGCCTGCGACGAGACCGAAGACCTCATGCCCCTGCCCATCTGGACGGCCCACCGGATGGCGGCCCGGCTGGCCGAGGTGCGCCGGGCCGACACGGTCCCCTACCTCCGGCCCGACGGCAAGACCCAGGTCACCTTCGACTACGAGAACGGCCGCCCCGTGCGGCTGCGCACCGTGCTCATCTCCACCCAGCACGCGCCCGGCGTCGATCGCGACACGGTGATCAGGCCCGACCTCATCGAGCAGGTCATCGTGCCCGTCGTGCCCGAGCGCTTCGCCGGCGACGACTACGGCGTGCTCGTCAACCCCACCGGTGTGTTCGAGCTCGGCGGCCCGCACGCCGACACCGGCCTCACCGGGCGCAAGATCATCGTCGACACCTACGGCGGCATGGCCCGCCACGGCGGCGGGGCGTTCAGCGGCAAGGACCCCTCCAAGGTCGACCGCTCGGCCGCCTACGCCGCCCGCTGGGTCGCCAAGCACGTGGTCGCCTCGGGCGCCGCGGCCCGCTGTGAGGTGCAGGTGGCCTACGCCATCGGCGTGGCCGCGCCCGTCAGCCTGCTGGTAGAGACCTTCGGCACCGCCGCCGTCGACCCCGAGAAGATCGAGGGCGCCGTGCGGCAGGTGTTCGACCTGCGGCCGGCGGCCATCGTGCGTGACCTCGACCTGCGCCGCCCCGTCTACAAGGCCACCGCCGCCTACGGCCACTTCGGGCGGCCCGGGTTCACGTGGGAGCAGGTCGACCGCGTCGACGACTTCAAGGCGGCGCTGGGGGTGTGATCGCCCGCGTCCTGCCCGCCGTCTCGGGGCTGGACAAGACCTTCGACTACCTGGTGCCCGCGGAGCTGGCGGGATCGGTGCGGGTGGGCAGCCTCGTGCGGGTCGAGCTGCACGGCCGGCGCGTCGGTGGCTGGGTGGTGGCCGTCGACGGTGAGCGGCCGGCGGAACGGGTGCTCAAGCCTCTCGCCAAGGTCACTGGATGGGGCCCGGCGCCCGACGTGGTCGGCCTGGCCCACTGGGCGGCGTGGCGCTGGGCCGGCCGGGTGGCACCCCTGCTCACGACGGCATCGCCGCCCGGAGCCGTGCTCGCGCTGCCGCCGGCGGCGCGGCGGCACCAGGCAGCGCCGGCCGGGCCCGACCTCATCGGAACGGCCGCCGAGGCCCTGGCCCACCAGCGGACGGTGCTGCGCCTGCCACCCGCCGCCGACCCCGTGCCCCTGGTGCTGACGGCGGCGGCCGAGGGGGAGGCCCTCGTGGTGACGCCGTCGGCGAACCTGGCCCGGGTCCTGGCCGCGCGGGTGCGGCGAGCCGGCGTCGAGGTCGACCTCCACCCCCGTGACTGGGCGCGGGCCGCCGCCGGCGGCGGAGTGGTGATCGGCGCCCGGGCGGCGGCGTGGGCTCCTCGGCCGGCGTTGGCCGCAGTGGTGGTGCTCGACGAGCACGACGAGGCCCTGCAGGAGGAGCGGGCCCCCACCTGGCACGGGCGCGACGTCGCCGCCGAGCGCGCCCGGCGGGCGGGGGTGCCGTGCGTCCTCGTGTCGCCGGTGCCGACGCTGGAGGCGCTCGCCTGGGGCCGGCTGCTCACGCCCAGCCGGGCCGACGAGCGGGCCGGCTGGCCGCTGCTCGAGGTCGTGGACCGCACGCGCGACGACCCCCTGCGCCGCAGCCTCATCACCGCCGCGATGGTGCGCCACCTGCGCTCGGAGGCGCGGGTGGTGGTGGTGCACAACACGCCCGGCATCGCCCGCCGGCTCGCCTGCGCGAGCTGCGGCCAGGTGACGCGCTGCGAGCGCTGCTCGGCCGCCGTCGCCATGGAAGCCGACGAGCGCCTCGTGTGTCGGCGCTGCGGCGCCGAGCGCCCGGTGGTGTGCCAGTCGTGCGGCGCGACTCGGTTGCGGGCGCGGCGCCTGGGCGTACGCCGGCTGCGGGACGAACTGGAGGCGGTGGCGCGAACCCCCGTGGTGGAGGTCGTGGCCGCCACTGCCGACCCGGTGCCGGAGGCACGCGTGCACGTGGGCACCGAGGCGGTGCTGCACCGCGTGGCCGCCGCCGACGTGGTCGTGTTCGCCGACTTCGACGCCGAGCTCACCGCCCCTCGGTATCGGGCCGAGGAGCAGGCGCTGGGCCTGCTGGCCCGGGCCGCTCGCCTGGTGGGCGGGCGGGCCGGCGGCGGGCGGCTGGTCGTGCAGACCGGGTTGCCCCGCCACCCCGTGCTCGACGCCGTCCTCCACGCCGACCCCGGCCGGCTGGTGCCCGCCGAGCGCGCCCGGCGCCAGGCCCTCGGCTTCCCGCCGGCCGTGGCCATGGCGGAGGTGTCGGGCCCGGCGGCCGACGCCTACGCCGGCGCGCTGGGCCGGCGGCCCGACGTGGAGGTGCTGGGACCGTTCGAGGATCGGTGGCTGGTACGAGCGCCCGACCACCGCACCCTGTGCGACGCCCTGGCCGCCACCCCCCGGCCCCCGGGCCGCCTCCGTGTGGCCGTCGACCCGCTCCGGATCTGATCCGGGCCCCCGCTGGCCGGTGCCGGCCGCCGGTGGGTGCCGGCCGCCGGCCGGTGCCCGCCGGTCGGTGCCGGCCGCCGCTGCCCGCCGGTCGGTGCCGGCCGCCGCTGGCCGTCGCCCGCCGGTCGGTGCCCGCCGGCCGCTGCCCGCCGGTCGGTGCCCGCCGCCGACGCCCGTTCTGGC